>JBDSJW010000242.1:0-22853 GCA_039917235.1 Kapaibacterium sp. (SeqCode)
AGCCGATCCTCGTTCGGGCGGAGCGAGCAGAGATCGTTGGAAAGCCGTTCCGGGAGCATCGGGATAACGCCGGTGACCAGGTAGACCGATGTCCCCCGCTTCAACGCCTCAAGATCGAGCGCGCTCCCCTCGCGGACGTAATGCCCCACGTCGGCGATATGGATGCCGAGCGTTACATCGCCATCCTCATGCTGTTCGATCGAGATGGCATCGTCGAAATCGCGCGCGTCCACCGGATCGATCGTCATGATCGCCATATCGCGAAGATCGCGGCGGCCGCGAAGATCCTCCTCGGTATACTCCGCCGGAAACGACTCCGACTCCTCGATCACATCGGGCGGAAATACATGCGGCAGCCGGTAGGCGGCCGCTATCGATGCGATCTCCGCGTTCATCTCGCCGGCGCGACCCAGCGTCTCAATCACATTCCCCTCGGGGTCCTCGTACGGATCGATCCAATCGTAGAGCTTCACCAGCACCTTGTCACCGGCCTTCGCGCCGTTCAGGCCGCGCCGGCGGATGGTGATGGTTCGGTGCATCTTCTTGTCGTCGGGCTCAAGGTAGAACTCCCTCCCGCGCTTCAGCGTTCCCACCATGGTCGGGTTGGCGCGTTCGATAACCCTGGTGATTTCCCCATGCGGCCGCTCTCCGTTGAGCGGGGCAACCGTCATCTTGGCGCGAACCAGATCACCGTGCATCGCGGTCCAGAGGGAATGGCCGTCGATTTCATAGCCCCCTTTCGGATCATCCGGCGGAGTTACCTGCCAGCGTCCCCCCTTCAGGTTCTGAAGGCGACCTTCGATCGCCACGTTTGGAACGGCCCTGCCGTAGCGGCGCCGGGATGTCTTGAAGATCACGCCCGTATCCTCCATCTCCTCCAGCACATCGCGCACAATGTCGTAATCCGAATCGGTCGCCTTGATTCCAAGGGCTTTCGAGATCTCGTTGCTTTTGAGATAGTCCGGCGCTGCCTCGGAAAGCGCCTGGAGGATTGCCTCGCGAATCGATTCGCGCGAGACTTCTGTCTGATGTTTTTTCATAATCACATTCTGAATCTTTGGGGATCGGCCTGGGGAAGGGAATATACGCCGAACCATAGCGTGCTCTGCTATTGGCTCGCGATATACCTCTGTAGATTCCCGCGATCTTCCCGATAAACATATGAACAACAAATACGCCAGCCCTCGGGGCCGGTCATATCGTTGCGAAACTCTTGTGCCGGCACGATTGCCGGCGCGCCCCTCTCATGGAGGCCATCATCAAGGCTCCGCGTGTCATGGTGATGAGGGGGAGATTTCGCACCATGCGATTATCATTCGCTACCACGGGGCCGCTGTCGTGAAAAGGACAAGAGGAACAGTGATGAACGCCATGACGGCGGAGTATCAGCGCGCCGATGCTCTACGATTGCACACCGGCGCCGCAATTGCTTTGCGATAGTATCGCATGATGATCGATTCATGCGGCACTGAATCGATCGGTCTGGAAGATTGATTGAGCCTTCCGCGGATTCCGGGAAGAACTCAGAACCCGCCCATGAACGCGATGGGAACCAGCCGGTCGGTGATCTCGATATACTGATCGACCGCGTTGGAGACCTCATCGCTGCCGCGAAAGAACTGCGGCACGTGCGACCTCCAGAGCGCATCATCGAGCGCGTCGGGGATGATGATCCTCCGCCTGATTCCGCGCTGGTCCACCGCTGTCTCCGGCGTCGTTTCATCCGTCGGTCTGCGACCGGAACCGTGAACCATCACGTTCCAGAGATCGGCCACCGACGCGCGCGCGTTCCCCACCGTCACCACATCCTCGAACGACGAGCCGATCACCACCGGCGCTCCGGCCGGCGTCCTGACCGCCCCTTTCCTGACGATCAGCTCATTCCCCTCGATATCGATATCGTTGTGAACGAGATGAACCCGATCGCCGCACGATCCGATGATCGCGCTTACATCCTCCCAGATCACCGCGTGGTTTTCCAGGGCACGATCGCGAAAGCGGAGATAATCCCGCTCGAAGCTGAACTCCGCCATCTCCCGCTCGGTCATCCGCGATCCGATATTCACCAGCAGCACAAAATCCCCCTCGCCATTGACGCACCCATCAACAAAATGCGTCCCCGCCCCCGGCCGCGGGCCGAACCGGTTCCGAAGCGCGCGATAGAGCTCATTCCAGAGCGCCGGGAGCAGATCGATATCGGCATCCACCACCGCGTGCGACATCCCGCAGCCGATATCCTCCATCACATCATGAAACGGCACGCTCTCCAGCCACTCACGGCTGGTAATCGTCACCGATCCTCGCGGGAGAAGCCCTCCCGGGGAGATGTTTGGAAGCGCGAGCGCGGCCACCACAAAGCGATCAAGGAACGCCGGGTCAAACAACTTGGACACACACCAATCGGGCTCAAGCGAACGGTTGGCGATCTTGCTGCGATTCATCGGGGAAACAGGAGGTTATGATATCGATGATCCCTGAAACCGCGAGCGCTGGCCGGAACGGACACGGGGAAATTCAGGAACCGTAAAGATATCGATGCGCGTGGCTACGACGCAAAGGGGTTATTCATCCGCGGGAAGATGTCTTGCGCCGCTCTCCGCTTCGAACACTGCTGATATCAATAGAGTATCACGGCATTTCCATCGCCGCCGCGCGCCTTCTCCAGCGCCTGCAACGCGCCGTCGATCACCGCCTGATGCGTGGAAAGCTCGCTGCTGATATCGCTGATGCCCACCGATATCGTCACGGCCGACTTCCGCTGGCCGACGGCGAGAATGCGGCTGGCGACTTCCTTCCGCAGCTTCTCCGCCCAGATATACGCATCCTGATCCCCCCGTTCCACAAGCACGGCGCCAAAGAGATGCTGATTGTACCGGCCGACGGTATCGTACGGACGGATTGCCGACTGAAGCATGGAGCCGACGCTGGCGATGATGATCTCCTCCATCTCCGGCGAATTCTCGGCACGGATGGAGGCGGGAAGATCGATCGATATCAGCGCGAATGAGAGCTTCTGCCTGAAGTCCCGCGCACGCGCGATCTCCCTGGCAAGGGCCGCCAGCAGGAAGTCCGCGTTGTAAAGCCCCGTGGTTTCATCAAGCATCACCTGCGCCTCGATGGCGCGGTTGGTATTAAAGACCTCGATCGCCATCGCCGCGTAATGGGTAAGATCGCGCATTAGCTCGATATCGCGCGGGATGTAGGCAAACGGCGCGCGATGCTCCACCGCCAGCGCCCCATAACATTTGGTTGTCGCCACCAGCGGGAGCGCAAGGAACGTTCCCCCCTCCTCGAACTCCTCCCGCGGTCCTATCCGCATTTCGTTCCCCAGCTGCTCCACAAGCACATCCTCGGCAAACCGGGTTGCCCTTCCCGCAAGGCTCCCGCGCATATCGGGCTGCAATGCCTTTACGGCATCCCCCATCGTCTCGGAAACCACCGATGCCACCCGCCACTCGCCGCGCTCCTCATCGAAGAGGACAAGGGCAACGTAGAGCGTATCGAACAGCTCGGCAATCTGCCCCGCCAGCACCTCGGCGATATGGAGGGGCGTTGGAGCGGCGCCGCTGAAATCGTGGCTCATCCTCTCGAACGAATCGAGCGTGCGGGCGATAAGATGGAGATCGTACTTCTCGGTATAGCTTCTGATAAGCCCGGAGATCAGGCGGGTGTATTCCGCCAGCGTCGCCACGGAAACCTCGTCAAAACCGCTTTCATCGGTGGAATCGGCGGCAAGGACGCCAACCACTTCGCGACGGAAGAAGACCGGCACGCCGACGAACGAGCGGGTATCGGCCGGGCCATCGTAATAGACAATCAGCTCCCGCTCCGCGGCCGGGCTGATATCGGTGATCACCTCCGGCACGCCGCTTCGGGCTATCTGGCTTACCACGTCATTGCCAAGCCTGATGCGCGCCCCCCCCCGAATCCCAATGCTGCCGGTGGTCACGTTCGCCTCCGGTATCAGGTGATCCTTCTCAAAATTCACCCAGAAAAAAACGATCGATCGCGCCTTGATGCTTCGCGCGATGGCGTTCAGCACCTGCCCCACCAGACGGACAAACTCGCCACGCGGCTCGCTCCCCCGCCCATCATCATCACCGTCGGAAACAAGATCATCCAGGATAAACTGTGCCTGCTTCCGGTTTGCCGTCGGCTCCTGCGCCACCGCCACGCTCTTGGGCTCAATCTCCTCCACGACGGCAGGCTCCGGAACCACGACCGCTTCATCGACACGGGAAGGAGCCTGCACGGGCGCCTCGCTCCGCGTCCCGCGCGCAACCGTCGGCAACGGAAGCTCCTCTTCGGGAATCCCCGGGATCTGGCGCGCCGGCTCCTTCTTCTTGACCGTCACCACGCGAAACGACTCGCCGCGGAAATCGGGCGGGGCATCGTCATCAGCATCATCGGCATCATCCGAGCCGAAGCTCCTGGTGACAGCGGGCGTTGGGCGAACATTATCGACGGAAGCGACCGTGGTGGCCGGTCCCGTAATTTCCGTGACAGTCCGCTCGGGCTCCGCCGCAACCGGATCGCCGGCACCGGAAGCCGACGGTCGCGCAACGCGGAAGCCTTCCTGTCCATCGCGGACCGGCTCTGGATCATCATCGACCGGCGCAAAGCTCTCCTGGAAATCATCGAAGAGAATCCGCTTGGTGTTGGACGTGGGGTCCTGCGTGATGCGGGTTTTGAATGCCGGAGGCGGAAGCGTGGTACGGCGGGTTTTCAACTGTACCTGATCGCTTATCCGCTGCTTGACCGCGACATAGAGCGCAACCAGGCCGAGGAGGGCAATCGAACAGCCGATCAGCTTGATGACCGTGCCGGGAAGGAAGATGGCGATGGCAACGCCAAGCAGCGTAATGATAAACGCCGCCGCATCCTGCGGTTTGATGGCCTCGCGGAAACTCGTTGGATTGAGTGCCATTGAAGTTCGGACCTTACGTGATCGAATTAAAACCGGCGTCCATGTACCGCCGGAGTGGGCATCACTTCTACGTTGTCACGTATCGGAAGCGGGATGGGCGCGTCCCGCCGGACGGAGGGAAACGCCCCGGAGGAGCCACAACAAACAGGCCGGAGGCCAGCCCTGCTGACGGCCGATGGGAGGAATCAGGGGATCGGCGCACAAGGACGATTCCCGGTCGCGCGCGAGCGACTTTCCGGCACGGCCGGCGCTACTTTGCCGCGGCTGTAAAGCTCAGCAGATCCACGATCGTCGTGGTCGATTTGCTCTGCGAAAGCGACTGCGATTTTCCGGCATTCGGCCCGGCTTTTGGCTTGCCGGTGATCTTCATCTTCACGTCGATCTGCGTCATTTTCCGCACCGGGAACCCGGTGGCAAGATCGATCAGCGCGTCCCCCTTTCCCACGGCCGCTGCGTCATCAAGCGTTGCCACGCCATCCTTGTTGTCCATCTTTCTGTTTGGGAAATCCGTGTTGAGCGTATAGGTGACATGCCCGATCTTCTGATCGTTCATGCTCCTGATCTCGCCAAGCTTGTAGTTGACCAGCGTTCGCGATGCCACCGATGCTATCGGAAGCGAAAGCGGCACGGTATCCCTCCGGGTCCACGACTGCCCCAGCTTCACGCCGGCGTCCGGAATAGTCTGGAGGAACAACTGCTGAACGATCGCCTGAAACACCGCCAGCTTGATCCCGGCGCGCAACTGCTCCAGCGCCTTCGGCGGAACGCTGTCACGCATCTTCCCCAGCATCCCGGAAAGGATCGGCTCGATGTTGGAGATCTCCTTCACCTCACCGGTCTTGGAGAGCGTAAGGTTCACCCGCTGGCCGATCAGCGCCTTGGCCTGCTTTGCCTCCGGCATTGTGGTATCAAGCTTCAGGCGGGTATCGTACGAGAATGTCTTCGCCACCGAGTCCACCACGCCGGGGGGAAACGCCTTTTTCGAACGGATGGAATCGTACCGCATCTCCACGGTGAAGGAGCCATCGTCGTTCGTGCCGGTGATCCGCTGCGTAAAGCTGTAGACTTCCTCCTCCGTCGCCTTCTGCCCCATGAACTCCGTAACGGCCCTCTGCGCTACGCGAAAGCTGTAGACATCCCCGACATGCGGTGCCACGTGGAGAGGGTAGGTGGTCGTGGAGTCATCGATCGGCTTTGCCCCCGTGAATCCGGCCGCCAGCGTTGTGTCGCCGCCGGCATCGATCCCGGCAACGGCGCCGGCAGAATCGTGCACGACCGCCGCGCCTTTTTTGGCGCTGTCGGCGGAACCGGGCTTTCCTGGTTTGCTCTCCCCCTTGCAGCTCGTGAGAAACGGAACGATGGTAAGAAGAATGAGGAACAGCGGATACGTTTTCCGTCGATGTGACAATTGAGTAAGGCTCATCGGTTTCTTGAAGCAAAGCAAGGATGGGACGATCCTCCGTTCAGGGGAGCAATCCCGACAGATTCGGCCGTTGCGGACCGCATAAACCGCAACTTACTGATTGTTGGCCCAACTACGGAGAAGAAGTTGTGGAACGCGATGGTAAATATCCCTCTCTTCGGGATCGGCCGGGGGGTAATTCGTCATGAACGATGCCCGCTTCCCATGGCGTGGAGAAGCGGGCATCGGGGGATATCGTATCGGCGATTACTCCGCGTTGAACGGAGCAAGGCCCATCATTTCAAAGTAGATCTCGTGATCGATTGCGCTTCTGATCTTCGCGCCACTCCTGTTCCCGTCAACCGTGCCGGATGTCTTGGCCCAGCCGGAGCGGACCACGCCATCCTGATCCAGCGTCAGATCGCCGCTGAGCGTTCCCGAGGCCGATGTCACCTTCACCGGATCATCGAACGCGACCATGGTCATAAGCTTGGTCGATGACTTGTTCAGCTTCGCCGAGAAGTTCAGATGCGCATCCCCTTCCGGCGATTTCAGCAGGCGCACCGCCGCGGTATCCCGGAAGGAAACGCGGTCCAGCACGGCCGATGACGGCACCGTCAATGTCTTGCCGAACTGGACCTTCTGCCCAAGTGGCGCAAGGCCGCGCCACGGGAGGAAGATCGAGGTCAGGTACTCATCGGTGATCGATGCGCGAAGTCGCTCGCGGGTAAACTCGTCCACGGCGGGATCGGAGGCCTGCGCCAACGAGTTCTGCAACCCCTTGCTCTCCACTTTCAGAATCTGGCCGTACGATGTGATCGTAAAGGTGACAAGGTTGTTGACCAGCACCGACGGGATGAAGATCTCCCGATTGCGGACAACCTTGGGGTCGCCACCAACGAACTTCTGCGTATCGAACACAAGTTTGCTCTCCTGGCCGCGGATTTCGATCCTCATCGAATCGATGTTCGCCTCAACCTTGATCAGCCCCTTTTTATCCCCCGGAATCTGGCGCTCGGTGATGAAATAGATCAGGTTCCGCTCGCTGGAATCATATCGCTGACCATTCATCTCGCTCAGCACCTTCACCCGCTCGGTATACTTGTAGGCAAAGACCATCTTGGAGCGGAGCGGCGGCCCGAAGCTGAAGATATCATCGGCCGCCGGCGGCGCGTCAGTTGCAAGCCCCTGTGCCAGGGCCGGTGCCGTGGCAACCAGCGCCAGGAGGGCGAAGGCCCCCGCCATACGGCGGAGGCGTTGTATCGAGTGCATCATGTCGTTCATCATCATCACGTTATGGTTCCATTAACATTCATCGTTTCCTCCGCCGTGCAAACCTATGCCCCCACCAGCTCCCGCTCGGCGAAGAAGAAGGCGATCTCATTCTTTCCATTCTCCACGGAGTCGGAGCCGTGCACCGCGTTCTCCCCCTTGCTTGACGCGAAACGCTTGCGGACGGTCCCTTCCTCGGCCTCGGCCGGATCAGTAGCGCCGATCAGCTTCCGGTAGTCGGCAACCGCGTTCTCCTTTGCCAGCGCAACCACCACCACCGGGCCGCCCGACATAAACTCCACCAGGCCGCCGTAGAACGGGCGCTCCTTGTGAACCTCATAAAAGCGCTCGGCATCCTGCCGCGAAAGCTGAATCAGTTTAAGGCCAAGAACGGTAAAGCCGCCGCCGGTGAGCATTGCGATGATCTCACCGATGACATTCTTGCGGACAGCGTCCGGCTTGATAATGCAGAGTGTACGTTCCACGAATATTCAGTAGTGTTTGTTGAAGGGATGGCGCCATGATGGGCGGCCACCCCGTTCGATGGTTGATTAGCTCTGTTCCACGGGCAGACCCAGTTCCGTCCATCCGCGCCATCCGCCGGCCATGGATTTCACATTGGTATAGCCCATCTTCTGAAGCGCGTCGGCGGCCAGCGCCGAGCGATATCCCCCACCGCAGTAGAGCACCAGCTCGCGATCGGCGTCGGGGGCCAGCTTCTCGATATCACGTTCGATGATCCCCTTTCCGGCGTGGATGGCGCCGGCGGCATGCCCCGCGGCCCACTCGCCATCCTCGCGCGTATCGATCAGGAGGAAATCATCCCCCCGCTCGATCTTCTCCCGCGTCTCCGCCGGGGATATCTCCGCCACGCGCGTCAGGGCGTCTTCGACAAGTTGAAGGAATCGTCTGGAATGGATCATCCGATCGGAAGTTGATGGTCCCGGCGCGCGGGACGCAAAAAGAATGGGAATCCGGTATACAGCAGGGGCGTATCGCTACGCCCCCGCATCTCATCACACTACGCCAACACACCAATGGAGATTATGTTAGCGGGCTACATGACGCCCGGAACCCCGGAAGAGTTTACTTGCCCGACTTCGCAGCCCCCTTGGATGGGCTCTTTTTTGCCGGAGCCTTCTCCGCCGTGGCGCTCTTGGCCGCCGGAGCCTTCTTCGCGGCCGGCTTGGAGCCGTTGGCGGTGAACTTGTCAAGCGCCTCCTTCACGGTCCGCCCCAGATCGGCCGGGGAATCGACAACGGTGATGCCGGCGGCGCGCATGGCGTCCGTCTTCTCCCCCGCGGTTCCCTTACCACCGGAGATAATCGCGCCGGCGTGTCCCATGCGGCGACCCGGAGGGGCGGTACGTCCGGCGATAAAGCCGATCACCGGCTTCTTCACATTCGCGGCAACCCATTCCGCCGCCTCTTCTTCCGCCGAACCGCCGATCTCGCCGATCATCAGGATCGCCTCGGTCTTTGGATCATCGTTGAACAACTGGATGGCGTCGATAAAGCGGGTGCCGATGATCGGGTCGCCACCGATGCCGATGCAGGTGGACTGTCCCAGGCCAACATCGGTAAGCTGGCGGACCGCCTCGTAGGTAAGCGTTCCGCTCCGCGACACAACGCCGACGGTGCCGCTCTTGTGGATGAACCCCGGCATGATGCCGATCTTGCACGCATCCGGCGTGATGACGCCGGGGCAGTTCGGGCCGATCAGGCGGGTTTTCCGATCCTTCAGATAGGCGCGGACGGTGACCATATCCTCAACGGGAATCCCCTCGGTGATGCAGATCACCAGCGGGATGCCGGCATCGGCGGCCTCCATTATGGCATCGGCGGCGAAGGCGGCCGGAACGAAGATCACCGAGGCATTGGCGCCGGTGGCAGTAACCGCCTCGCTGACGGTGTTGAACACCGGCACCGGACGGATAAACTCAGCCGGCCGATACTCCGCTCCCCCCTTTCCCGGGGTTACGCCCGCCACCACGTTGGTGCCGTATTCGAGCATCTGCGATGCGTGAAACGTCCCCTCACTGCCGGTGAGACCCTGCACGAGGACACGGGTGTCTTTGTCGATTAAAACGCTCATAACCAGATGATGTATTGAAAGAGAGAGAATTACCGCTGGAAAAATCGAGTCGCAAAGATACGAAATGCGGTCGCGACGGAGAAGACGGCGGCGGGAGATCCCGTGAACATGATTACGCCTTCAAACGCCGTGGGCGGAGGGCGCGGGAAGTGTGCCGCATGGCCGCTTTTTCCGGCATTGGAAGGTTGCGTCGGGCCTACCGGAGTGCCTACGCATCAACCATGACGCCCCGCCCGGCATCCATATGATTCGGTAATGATCTGTAGCATCGCGGCGGAACCCCGATGCCGGAGAGGATATCTTCCCGAAATGCTATTTTTATGGGCGATAGATACCCGCAAACTTTTACGCTCGCAGAATTCGTCCTCACGCTATCAATCGTCTTGTCTCAGCATATCCCCTATGGAAACTGATCGTTCATTCGGTTCCAGCAATCGTAAACGCGCGTTCCTCATCCTGACGACCGCCATCTTCAGCATCTTCACGGCCCGGCTGGTTCAACTTCAGTTGATTCAGGGCTCCGAATATCGTTCGCGATCGGAGGCACAGGGGATCAAGCAGAACGTCATCGAGCCGATCCGCGGCACCATCTACGATCGCTACGGTCACGCAATCGTGGCAAATATCCCGTCGTACAGCGTGCTGGTAACGCCAAACCGTGTAACCAGCGTCAGCAAGGCGCTGCTGGCCGGCATCCTCGGCACCGACACGGCCACCATTAACGACCGGATCAAGCAGTACAAGATCAACGACTACTCCCCTGTCCGCATCTGGCGTGATGTGGACAGGCGGCAATGGGCGAAGCTGAACGAGTATCATACGGAGCTTGAGGGGATCGATCTTGGCGAGGATACCAAGCGCGCCTATGCGCCGGACATCCGCGCCAGCCATATCCTGGGCTATGCGAAGGAGATCAGCAAGGAGGAGATCAAAAACTACGGCGATTACTACGCTCCGGGCGATCTGGTCGGGAAATCGGGGCTGGAGAACAAGTATGAGAATTTCCTCAGGGGAGTGAAGGGATACGAGTTCGTCGCGGTCAACAACCGGGGCCAGAAGGTGAACTCCTTCAACGGCGGAAAGAACGATCTGATGCCGACCAACGGCTTCGATCTCTACCTGGGGCTGGACGGCGGCCTTCAGCAGTACGCGGAGCAGCTCCTGAAACCGTATCACGGCGCCGTGGTGGCGATGGACCCGAACAACGGCGAGATTCTGGCGATGGTGAGCGCCCCCGATTACGACCCCAACGTCTTCAGCGGCCCCACCACAAAAGCGGAGTACGACGCCATCGCGAACGATCCGGCCAAGCCGCTGCTGAACCGCGCAACGCAGGCGATCTATCCCCCCGGCTCCACCTGGAAGATCCTGATGTCGATCGCGGGGCTGAAGGAAGGGCTGATCAAGCCGACAACCCTTGTCACCTGCCCCGGCTCATTCTCCTATGGCGGAAACACTTGGAAGTGCGATGCCACCCACGGCACGATCGCCGTCCGCAAGGCAATCCAGGCATCGTGCGATGTCTTCTTCTACAGACTAGGGCTGTCGATGGGGATCGACACCTACCACAAGTACGGAAAGCTGTTCCACTTCGGCGAACAGCTTGGAAGCGATGTGTTCGAGGGAATTGGGACCAACCTTCCATCGCGCGAGTATTACGACAAACTGTTCGGCCAGGGGAAATGGCCGAGAGGGGTGATGGTGAACCTCGGAATCGGGCAGGGGGAGCTGACGGTGAACCCGTTGCAGCTTGCGGCCTACTGTACCGCCGTCGCAAACGGGGGGACGTGGTATCAGCCGCATCTGGCGCGCGCAAACAGGAATATCCAGCTCGGGACAGTGGAGAAGTTCGACTATAAATCGGAGGATCTGCATATCCCGCACGACATCCTGGATATCGTCCGCGGAGGGATGTTCGATGTGGTCAATGTGCCGGGAGGAACGGGAGGCGGGGCAAGGCTGGACAGCATCCTGATCGCCGGCAAGACCGGCACGGCGCAGGCTCCGGGGCATAAGCAGGGGGCGAAGGATCATGCCTGGTTTATCTGCTTCGCGCCGTTCGACAAGCCGCAGATCGCGCTATGCGTGCTGGTGGAGAACGTCGGGTTCGGCGGCACTTACTCCGCGCCGATCGCCCGTAAACTGGTCCGCTACTACCTCACCCGCCAGAAGGAAGCGATGGACGATCTCCCCGATCCGAATCATGGCAACGACCAGGGCCTCCCCTCGGTTGCCGCGCCACGCGCCGGAGACCAGAACCGCCGCGACAGCGTCCCGCCGGCACCGGCGAAGAGACCACAGGGGGACGCCATCCATAAACAGGCGATCTATCGGCACCGGTAATTGGCTGTGGTCAGTATCGTTATTGTCAGCGCTGCTGTCTGTATGGGCGGGTCTTAGACCCGCCCATACAATCGCATCAATACAACGAATGACATCGTAAGCGCATCGCGGCGGCGGTGTTGTCGGCGGTAAGGGCGGGTCTGAGACCCGCCCCGACAAATCGCAGCGATACAACGAATCATCATCGTCAATCGCAATCAGATCATCATCGCAATCACGCGTTTATCGTACAATCACCTCTTCGCGTCCGGGACCGATGCCGATATAGCTGACCCGTGCCCCCACGAAACGCTCGATTGCCTCCACATAGGAACGTGTTGCCGCCGGAAGATCCTCGTACCGGCTGCATTTCTCCAGCGATTCCCCCCAGCCCGGATGGCTCTCGTAGATGGGCTCCACGCGGTCCAGCGATGTGCAGTCGCTCGGGAAATGCTTTACCGGACGGCCATCCAGCATATAGCCGGTGCAGACCTTCAGCTCGTCAAATCCATTAAGGACATCCAGCTTGGTCAGGACGATCTCGTCGATACCGTTGATCATCACTGAGTATTTCAGCGCGAAGAGATCCAGCCAGCCGCA
Organism: Kapaibacterium sp. (SeqCode); assembly: GCA_039917235.1. Taxonomy (GTDB): domain Bacteria; phylum Bacteroidota; class Ignavibacteria; order OLB7; family OLB7; genus JAFDZV01. The sequence goes on from JBDSJW010000242.1 coordinate 12,618, forward strand.
TCGCCGTGGCCGCCCCGTGGTGGCCCCGAACTCATCCCCCTCCTTCCGCAGCCTCTCCCCGACTTCATCGAGCAACTCAGTGGGGAACGGGCCGTTCCCCACCCGCGTGCAGTACGCCTTGACGATCCCCACAACGCCGGTGATCGCCGTCGGCGGAAGACCCAGACCGGTGCAGGCTCCGCCGGAAGTCGGCGAGGAGCTGGTGACGAACGGATAGGTGCCGTGATCGATATCGAGCAGCGCTCCCTGTGCCCCCTCCAGCAGGAGCGACTTGCCGTTGCGCCACGCGTCGTTCAGAAATTCCGCCGTATCGGTGACGTAGGGATCGATCTTCTGATCGAACTCCAGATACTCCGCCACGGTCTTCTCCACATCCAGTTCCGGTGCGTCGTAGACCTTGCGGAACCACTCGTTCTTCTGCGCGATGCCGCTGCGGAGCTTCTCCTCAAGCTGTACCCGATCCAGCAGATCCACGATCCTGATGCCGGTCCGGTTGTACTTGTCGATATAGGCCGGGCCGATCCCGCGGCCGGTGGTGCCGATCTTCTGATCGGACTCCTGAAGCGTGTCGAGCAGCTTGTGATACGGCATGATCAGATGCGCCTTTTGGCTGATCTTCAGACGCCCCTCGATCGATATGCCAAACGATTCCAGCAGGGCAATCTCCTCCATCAACGCCGCCGGATCGATCACCACCCCGTTGCCGATCACGCAGACCACGCCGTCGTGAAGGATCCCGGATGGGATGAGATGAAGGACATATTTCCGGTTGCCGACAACCAGGGTATGCCCCGCGTTTGCTCCCCCCTGATACCGGGCAACGATATCGGACTGCTGGGCCAGAAGGTCCACGACCTTCCCCTTCCCCTCATCACCCCACTGCGCTCCGACGATTACACGTACGCTCATAACAATTGAACCTTATGCTGAACCACAAAGGAAGCTTGGGGCGGGTTTTAAACCCGCCCCAACACGAAAACGCCCCGGCCGCATCCGCGGGAAAGCGGAAGGATCGGAGCGTTTGACTACCTGACCGACCTGTCTCACGGATTCGCGGCGAGCGCCTCTTCCCTGGTGGGATAGCTGGCGAACACCGAGTCGAGACGGGTCATTTTGAAGAGGCCCTGAATCTTCTCATTGGCCCCCGCCACCGCGAGCAGACCACCAGCCTTCCGGAGCGATGCCGAGGCCCCCACCAGCATGCCGAGCCCGGAGCTGTTCATCAGCGGGACATCGCTCAGATCGATGACCACGCGAAGCCCCCCGTCGCGCACCAGATCGCCGATTGCACGGGAGAACTCGAGCCCATCGGCACCGCCGAGGACATTGCCGTGAAGAAGCACGACTGCCGGGTCGCTATGTTCGATCGTGAACGTCATCTGGCTGCCACTGATTGAAAAGCCGGAGGAAAGGAAAGAGGTATCGGGAGAACCATACGATCCCCCCGATTCGAAACATCTGCTCAATTACAAGACGGGTCAGGCCCGAATGCTCGCCGTGCGGCGCTCGGTGATGATCTTCTCGGTCTGTGCCGTGAAATCGCGCTCGGCGTGCGGATCGAGCTTCTTCTGATAGATCAGCGCATCCACCACGAACGCGCTGGCGATGTAGATCGACGAGTAGGTTCCCGTGATGATACCGATGAGCATCGTAAAGGCAAACCCGCGGAGCACCTCGCCGGAGAAGACCAGGAGGATCACCAGCACCAGCGCCACGGTCAGCGATGTGTTGATCGTCCGGGGGAGCGTTTCGTTGATCGACCGGTTCATGAGCATCAGCAGGTTCTCGTTCTTGTGCAACGTCCTGTTCTCACGAATACGGTCGAAGATGATCACCGTGTCGTTGATCGAGAAGCCGACCACCGTCAGGAACGCCGCCAGCAGTCCCTGGTTCATCTCCAGGTTAAGCCCGAAGACGCCGTTGAAGATCACCGCGAAGGCGAACGCGACAAGCACATCGTGGACAAGCGCGATGATGGCCCCAAGCCCGAAGAGGAACTCGAACCGGATGGAGATGTAGATCAGGATGGCGATGATCGATGCGATCACCGCCTTCAACGCGTTGTAGCGCAATTCCTCGCCGATCTTCGGGCCAAGGTTTTCGGTCTTCAACACCTTGACCTTATTGCCGGGGAACGCTTTGACAAGCGCGGCGGTGATCCGCTCGGAAACCTGATTCACATTGCGCGAGGTGGAATTCTTGTCGTTCTTGACGCGGATCAGCACCCGGTTCTCTTGACCGTAGGTCTTCACCTCTTCACCGGTAAACCCGGCGTTATCAAGCGCGGCGCGGACCGATTCGTTCGGGACGATCTTGGCGAACTCGAAGGCCGCTTCAGTGCCCCCCTCGAAATCGATGCCGTACTCAACGCCGCGAACGAACGCCACGACGAGACCAAGCACGGTGATCACAATCGAGAGGATGTAGAAGAACTTCCTCTTGCCGATGAAATCGATATGGGTGTTATGAAAAAACTGCATGTCAGTCGGTTATCGGTTATTCAATATCTGTTATCAGTAACCCATCCCTCAGCAGTGGGGGCCAAGGCTGACCCCCGGCCCGCATCAGGCAGCGGCGGCCTCATCCTTCGGCTGACCGAAGTTGATGGAGGTTGTGCCGCGATCGAGCATCAACAGGAAGACTGTCTTGGTGACAAAGACTGCCGTGAAGAGCGTTGCAGCGATACCGATCATCAGCGTGATCGCAAATCCCTTGATCGGCCCGGTCCCGAAGTAATAGAGGATCGCCCCGGTCATGAATGTCGTGATATGCGTGTCGATGATCGCGGCGAATGCCTTGTCGTAGCCGATTTTGACGGCGTTGAGCAGCGATTTGCCGCTTGCCAACTCCTCTCGTATTCGTTCGTAAATCAGGATGTTGCCGTCCACCGCCATACCGATCGTCAACACAAGTCCGCCGATGCCCGGAAGCGTCAGCGTGGCGTTGAAGGCGGCCAGCGCGGCCAGCGTGATCATGACGTTGAACATCACCGCCAGATCGGCAATGGCACCGCCGAACGCGTAGTAGAAGAGCATAAAGAGGACAACCAGCACGGCCGCGAGCCCCGTGGCAGTCATCCCCTGCGTGATCGAATCCTCACCAAGCGACGGGCCGACGAGCTGACCCTGGATGATCTTCACCGGGGCCTTCAGCGCGCCCGACTTCAGCACCACCGCCAGAAGGCTGGCCTCCTTGATATCGGAGGAACCGCTGATCGCGGAGCTGCCGCCGGGGATCTTCCCCTGCACGGTCGGCGCGGAGTAGACGGATGAATCGAGGACGATCGCGATCCGCTTCTTGATGTTCCTGCCGGTGATGTCCGCCCACTTGTCGGCGCCATCCCGGGTCATCGACATCGAGACCGATGGCTTGCCGGTCTGCGGATCGAAGTTCGCGGTGGCATCGGAAATAACCTCGCCGGTGAGCTGCGGGTCCTTTTCCAGGATATAGATGCCGAACGGCCCCTTCACCGGATCACCGCTTTCGGCATGCGCCGAGAAGGCGATGATGCGATCATCAGGGAGAATCGCCTTCACCTCGGGACGGGCCAGAAGCGCCTTCATCCGGTCGACCGCATCTTTCGACGTGGAGAGGAAATACTCGCCTTTCGGGACCTCCGATTCCTTCATCTGGAAGACGACACCCGCATCCTGCACCTCGGCGTCCTCGTTGACCTTGAGTCCCGTTCCCCTGATCAGGAAGATGGTAAAGGGGTGCGCCTTCAGATACTCCGCCTCGGTCATCTTCGGCGTGGAATCCGATCCCTTCTTGCTGGTATCGGGCTTCTTCGTGGAATCCACTTTCGTGGAATCGATCTTGGCGAGCGCGGAATCCTTCTTCGTCTTCGTGGAATCTTTCTTTGCCGTCTTCGTGGAATCTTTCTTGGTGGAATCGGCCTTCGCGGTCGTGGAATCGTGCGTCTTGACCGTGTCCTTCTTTACGCCGGTGGAATCCATGTTCACCTTGCCGGCCAGCACTTCATCGATACGACGGAGGAGCTTGATGGCGTCGGCATCGTTCTTGACGAGCTTGAACTCCAGGCGGGCGGTGGTGCTGAGGAGGCTGTTGATGTTCTCCTGATCGGTCACCCCCGGCAGCTCCACAACGATGCGGCGTCCGGTCTTCTGGATGCTCGCCTCGCTCACGCCGTATTTATCGACGCGCTGGCGGATAACCTCCATTGCCTGATCGACCGCGTCGTCCACATTGCGCGCAAGCTTCTTGTTCAGCTCCGTGGTGTCGGACGTGCCCAGATCGTAGTAGCTCCCCAGCCCCTTGCCGGTCGGCGAGACGTACTTCCAGAAATTTCTGTGGAAGATGTCAATCACCGGCTCATCAGAGTTGGCCGATTCCGCGCGCGTGGCGTCGATCGCCTTCACAAACGGCGAATCGATGGCATCATGCACGGCCGACTCGAAGAGCATGGTGGGAATATCGACTTCCATGGTGATGTAGATACCCCCCTGGAGATCGAGACCCCGCTTGATGGGATGGGCCAGGAAGTTCTTCTGATCCTCGCGGTAGTTCTTCCCATGAATGGAATCCCACCTGCGCAGGCCGACAGAATCACCCTTGAGGATGAAGGCGCGACGATCCTGATCTAACGAAAAGACCTTGATCGACGGCACCAGGGCCCATAGGGTGGCTAATAATGCCAATCCTGTAAGGATCAGACGAGTTGTTGAAGACTTCACAGACAGTGCTCCACGAAATGCTTTATTCCGCTCACGTAGATGGATTGATAAGGGCTCCTTATTCTGGAATGCCCCGGCTTGGTCGGTTCAGAAAGGCGGCTAATATACGCGGCGCGGTGACTACGAGTCAATTTCCTATTTCGTTCCGGCCGATTTTCGAGAGGAAGGGGCATTATTGGGTCGAAATGCCCGGAAGAGATTATTCCGATCCTCTCCAAATAGGGGGCGCGCATCGAAAACCGTAGGGGCAGGTCTAAGACCTGCCCCTACAGACCTGCCCCGACGGATTGCACTGACAGAACGCACCAACGCCGCCGCGCGCGGATCGTTCAGATATGGTTGACCACCAGCATGTTGGTGTTCGCCTTTTCGTCGAGAGGATAGCCGGTCGTGATGATCACGATATCCTCTTCCTCCACCACCCCTCCTTCCAGCGCGGCGCGCTTCATCGTGGAAAGGGCCTCCTCGGTGGTATCGGGATGACCGATCATGATCGAGTAGATGCCGCGATAGAGGCTCAGATGCCGGCAGAGCTGGTCCTCCTGCGCCATCGCGATGATCGGAACGCCGGGGCGCTGACGGGACATCACCCTGGCCGTGTCGCCGGTATAGGTCAGGCAGAGGATGGCGCGGGCGTTCACCTGCACCGAGAGGACGCAGGCAGCCGTGGCAACCGCATACTCCGCCTGCTGCGTCAGGCTCCCCATGTTCACCGGGGCGCGGATCGCGGGGTTGAAGACCACGCCGCTCTCGGTGGATCGGATGATATCGTTCATCATCATCACCGCCTCCACCGGATACGCCCCCACCGATGTCTCGGCCGAAAGCATCACCATGTCCGTTCCGTCGAACACCGCGTTTGCCACATCGGACGATTCGGCGCGGGTGGGGCGCGGGTTGTGGATCATCGACTCCAGCATCTGCGTGGCCGTGATCACCGGCTTCCCCATTTCATTGCACTTCTTGATGATCCTCTTCTGGAGCAACGGCACCTCGTGGCTCGGCAGCTCCACCCCCAGATCACCGCGCGCAATCATCACGGCATCCGTGGCGTTGATGATCGCGTCCAGCTCCCGGATCGCCTCGATCTTCTCGATCTTCGCGATCACCGGCGTGTTCTTTCCGCGCTGCGCTATCAGCTTCTTCAGATCGATCACATCCTTCGCCGAGCGGACGAACGAGAGGGCGACGAAATCGACGCCAAGCTCCAGCCCGAAGTAGAGATCGCGCCGATCCTTCGGGGTCAGCGCCGGTTCGCTCACAGTCACGCCGGGAAGGTTGACGCCCTTATGCTCCTTGAGCAGCCCGCCGTTGATCACGCTGCATTGGATGTTCCTGCCGCTTTTCGCATCCACCCGCAGCGCCAGAAGGCCATCATCCAGGAAGATCATATCGCCGGCCTGAACATCATCGGCCAGTTTCTTGTAGGCGACCGGGATGCGCTCATCGCCGATCTCCACCGCGTCGGTGGTGAGGATTACCTTCGCCGAGGGACGGAGGAGCACCGGACCTCCCGGCAGCGAGCCGATTCTGATCTTCGGCCCCTGAAGATCCTGAATGATCGGGATGTGACGATTGAGTTCGGCCGCGGCCGCACGAGTCATCTCGAAAAGCTTCTTGTGCGTCTCGTGGCGGGAATGGGAAAAATTCAACCGCACCGCGTCCGCTCCGGCGATGATCATCTGCTTGATCCGCTCCTGAGTGGCCGTTGCGGGGCCGAGCGTGCAGAGGATCTTCGTATGCTGGAGCGAAGGGGGGAAGAATGCCGGCTGTTGAGACGATTGTTGTTCCATAGCGGACAAATATAGAGAGACGCCCGCCGAATCGATCAGCGGGACGCCGATAACGTGCTTCTGAGGTAGACCTACCTGTTGGAATCCTCGGTCGGGCATCCCTTGTTGGATGCCTCTCCAACGGCAAGCGGACAGGCGTCGTCACCATCGCGAACGCCATCACCGTCGGTATCGGAGATCATGGGGTTTGTCCGCGTGGTCCTGATCTCCTTGCCATCGCTGAGCCCATCATTATCGGTATCCGCCTTCAGAGGGTCGGTATGGTAGATATTGACCTCCTCGGCATCGGTCAGCCCATCGCCATCGGTGTCGGGGTTGTTCGGGTTGGTGCCGAGGCGATTTTCGGCCGCGTTGGTCAGTCCGTCGTTATCGCTGTCATTCGGCCCCACGTTCAGGAGGAACTCAAAGCCGGCGGTGGCGCCGATATAGGAATCGCTCCCCCCCTGCTGCACGCCGTTCACCCTGTCGCTGAACATCAAGTTGTAGCCAAGGCTGAGATGATAGGCGAACGTCGGAAAGCTCTTCGGCTTGTAGAGGAAGCCCAGGCCGATCGGCAGCGTAAGCGCCCATCCGCTCTGCGACTCAGTCCCGACGCGGGCTTCCGGCGCGCTGTTCTCGAACTCCGTCACGCCAAGCCCCAGATAGACAAAGGGGTTGAAGGTCTCACCGATCACCGGGGCAAACGCAACGCGCAGATCAATCGGGATCAGCCGCGATTCATACTGGTTGTTGATGGTTGTATCCCCCACCGCCCAGCGGTTGTCGGTTTCGTGCCCGGATATCCGGGCGATCCCCACGCCGAACTCCGCCTGAAACGGATAGTGGAACTGATAGACCAGATACCCGCGCGCCTGCGTGCGGAAGACACCGAAACCGCCGGAGCCGAGCGTGCCGCCCAGATCGAATCCGACCCTCCAGTCCGCATCCGCAAGCCGCGTGCTGTCGCTGCTGAGGCTGTCGGCCATTCGGAGACTATCGACCATTCGGAGGCTATCGCGAAGCTGGGCATGGACTTTCGGGGCCGCGCAGAGGGATGCGATGACCACGATTATCGTATACAGACATTTTTTCATGGCAGTAGCAGACTGTTGAATTACTTCCGATGTTCAGACTGTTCAACAACGATCAGCCGCAAGGGAGCCGAATCTGAGCGACTGATGAATGTCGGGGGACGTTTGAAACGTCCCCGGACGCCGCGGATGACGTTGTTCAACAGTCTGGCAGGAAAATGTTGAATCGTAAAGATACACGCATGAAACAAAAAGAAGGCCGGGATATTCTCCCGGCCTTCATCATCGTCGCTTAATGTCCCGAGGATCAGTCACACGTTCTGGCGACCTTCACCGCAATACGGCGGTTCTGCTTCCGGATTTCCTCAAGCTTCGCCGGGTCCATCTTCTTCGCCTCGGCGGATTTCGGATCGGGCTCCGTCACGGCGGTCTTGCGACTGCCGTAACCTATCGTCGCCTCGATCTTGTTGGAGCTTACGCCCCGCTCCACCAGCCACGACTTGACGCGCGTGGCACGCATGTCGGAAAGCTCCTGGTTCCGCTTCTCGTTTCCTTCACGCGAAGCATGTCCCTCAATGATCACCGTGATGCCGGGGCACTGGTTGACATATGCCAGCAGCTTCGCAAGGCTCTCATCGGTTTCCGGACGGCTGAAGTCGAACTCATCGGTGTTCACCTTGAAGTAGATCGCCGGGAAGTTCGTGATCGTGCCGACCTTCGGCGGGGCTGGGCAGCCCTCGCGCTCCGGCACGCCCTTGATCAGCGGGCACTTGTCGTCGCCGTCGATCACGCCGTCACCGTCGGTGTCCGGGTTCTTTGGATCGGTTTTCACCGTGTTGACTTCCTGGCCGTCGGAGAGCTTATCGTTATCGGTATCGGCCTTGAGCGGATCGGTCGTGTAGGTCTTGACCTCCTGGCCATCCTTCAGCCCGTCGCCATCGGTATCAGCGGATTTCGGGTTGGTCTTGTAGCGATTCACCTCATCGCCATCGTTCAGCCCGTCGCCATCGGTATCCTGCGAGGTCGGGTTGGTGGAGTAGACGGTGATCTCCTGGCCGTCGGTCAGGCCGTCGCCGTCGGTATCCGCCTTGGTGGGATCGGTGCTGTACTTGTTCACCTCGTCGCCGTCGGTCAGCTTGTCGCCGTCGGTGTCGGGGTTGTTCGGATCGGTCTTGCGGGCGATCTCATCGCCATCCTTCAGGCCGTCGTTATCGGTATCCGGGTTGAGCGGCTTGGTGTTGTACTTGCGGATCTCATCGAAATCGGTGAGGCCATCGGCATCGGTATCAGCCTTCTTCGGGTCGGTGTTGTAGGTGCGAACCTCCTCGAAATCGGTCAGTCCGTCGCCGTCGGTATCCGGGTTGCACGGGTCGGTCCCCAGCTTCCTCTCCTCGGAATCGGTAAGGCCATCCTTATCGCAATCGAGCGAGCCGAAGATATAGTAGCCCAGGCCGACCGTAAAGGTGGCAAACGCATCCTTCGACGACGTTCCGGCATCCTGATAATCATCAAGATAGTCGGTCGGGGTGATATGGAACTGCCCCTTGGCGTTGAAGGTGATATCATCGTTCAGGTAGATCTCCACGCCGGCGCCCATCGGGAAGATCAGGACGTTCTTTTCGTACAGCGCGATCTGATTGTTCGGCAGCGCCACGTTATGAAGGTTCTTCGGCTCGAAGTTCATATACCCCACGCCGGCGAAGATAAAGGGGACCAGCGCCTGGTGCGGGGTGATGTTGTAGGAGATGATGCCGGAGTATGTCTGCACGCGGATCGCGGCCTTTTCATCGCGAGCGATATTCGGCGGCGGGCCGGGATAGACATTGGCATCGGGAAGACCGAAGTAGTCGGGATGGTTCTTCAGATTGTCATCGCTGATCTTGTAGCGAAGCTGCGAGATGCCAAACTGCGCGTGAAATGAGAGATACGGGATGATATTCCAGCGGAGATAGATATCTCCCCCCTGCCAGAACTGATTGTCGGTAAACGACCCCCAGTACTTGCTCAGGCCGAAGTTCGCGCCGAACGCCACGCGTCCTGCCTCCGACTGTGCCCGTGCCGGCGAGATGGAAAAGAACGCGCCCAGCACGGCAAGGACCGCGCCCATGATAAACAATCGTAGATGTCGCTTCATGAAATACCTCTGAAAGAGATTGACTGAGATGACCCGTCAAAAAAATCGGCTAGTGGAAGGCATCATGGCGTAGTGTCACGTTGCCGGGTTCCGGTCTAGCATTATCCGTGCCAACGGAAAGGAAAAGAAGGGGGCGCGCAAACATACGGATTATATGACGGGGTCGGCAGTTACGATCGGTTATCCGGGAGATGGTCCCATACGGTTTCCCGGCACTGATGGAGCAGGAAAGCGCCCACACGAAAAAGCGGGACCGCTCACGAAGAGCGATCCCGCCTTGAAATGCCATCGGCGTTGAGCCTACTTGCAGGTCTGCTTCACCAGCGTGGTGATGCGACGGTTCTGCTTACGGATCTGCTCCAGCAGCGCCGGCGGGACGCTCCCCGGCTGAGGTTCCGGCACCCTGGGAAGCACGCTCCCATAGCCGACCGCCCCAAGGATCTTATCCGGGGCAACGCCGTTATCAATCAGCCACCGGCGGACGCGATTGGCGCGCCGCTCGGAAAGCCGCTGGTTCAGCGCCGGGTTTCCCTCGGCGGAGGTATGCCCTTCCACCACCACGCCGATCTGATCGCACTGCTTGATATAGTTCAGCATGCGGCTCA
>JBDSJW010000243.1:0-4006 GCA_039917235.1 Kapaibacterium sp. (SeqCode)
TCGGAGGATGCCTTCGGTATCGCGGTTGATCGGCAGGGGAGCGTGATCGCCTACGGGCTGACATCCAGCAATGACTTCCCGGTCACCAAAAGCCCGCAGCAGTCCACGCTGGGTGGGGGGATCGATATTTTTCTGGTGAAGCTGGGATGCAGCATAGCATCGACCATCCCCATCACCGGCGACAGCGCTATTTGCGGCCATGGCGGCACCATCCTGAGCGCGCCGCCGGGCTACAGCAGCTATCGCTGGTCCAACGATTCCACGGGGCGATTGGTCACCATCACGGCGCCGGGAACCTATACGGTCACCGTCGGCGATTCGCTCGGCTGCACCGGGCTGTCAGGGCCGTTCACTGTCTCATTGAAGGCATCGCTCGATAACGCATTTGCGATCACCGGCGACACGGCGATCTGTGCCGGCGAGAAGATCCGCTTGAGCGCGCCGCCGGGATATGCCGCGTATCGCTGGGGGGGAATCGATTCCACCACGCAGTCGGTCACGATCTCCGCCCCCGGCACCTACGTTGTCGCCGTCAGCGATTCCACCGGCTGCTCCGGCAGCTCGCGACCGTTTACCGTCTCACTCCGCCCTCCGTTCGACGTCCCGATCACCGCCCCCGGCGAACAGGGAGGAACCGCGATCATCTGCTCCGGCGGGAGCCTTGCGATCGAGGCGCCACCGGGCTTCGCTGCCTATTCCTGGTCCAACGGCGACACGGCCCGAACGATCTCGGTGGATCATGAGGGAACATATTCGGTGCGCGTTATCGATCCGAATGGCTGTATCGGCATCTCCCGAACCGTGGCGGTGGTTGTTCGTCCCATGCCGGCCACGCCGGTGCTGTCGCAGTGCGGATCAACGCTGATGGTCAGTGGCGGCGGCGGATTTCAGTGGTACTACGGCGACAGCCTGATTCCGGGGGCGACCGGAAGTTCCTTTACCGCGGGGACGCTTGGGCGATATTCGGTGATCGTGACCGATGCGAATGGCTGCACCATCAGATCCGCCTCGTATGACCTGAGCGATGTTGCCCCGGCACACATGATCGTAGCATTGCCGGTGATCGTGGCCTCGGCCGGAGATTACATTGAATTCCCTCTCGTCGTTGCCGATCGCGGCCGGGTATCGGGAACGCGGTCCCGTCCATATCGTCTGGTGATCGCCTGGAACCGCTCGCTCGCCATCCCCATCGATACCGGAATCGTGGTGAGCGAAAGCGGGAGGGAGCGGAGCGTGGAGATCCACGGGATCTGGGATATGGCAAGCGATACGCTCGGGCTGATCGGCATTCAGGCCACGCTTGGCGATAGTGGCGCCACCGCTCTTTCCGTCAGATCACTGACATGGGAGGATGATAGCTGCCCTCCCGACGTTACCGTGCGCGACGGACTTCTTACAGTGGCGCTCTGCAATGTGGGGGGCTCGCGACTCTTCCTCGAAACCGGGGGCGTAGTCCTGAAGCCGGTCCGTCCAAACCCCGCGGGCGGCATGGTGCAGGTCGATTTTTCAACGATCGAGTTGGGCCGGACGCATCTCTACGTGGTCGATTTGCTGGGGCGCACCATGCTCACGCTGCATGATGGCCCGATAGTTCCGGGATCTCATATTGAGGCGTTTGGCACTGAGGAGTTTCCCAACGGAACCTATGTTGTAATCCTGACCACTCCCACCGGCGAATATTCCCGTCTGATGAACGTGCAGAGGTGATTGCCCGTGATTGTTTCCTCCCCCAAAAAGAATTCAATTCCTGATGCTGTCGTTAATCTATATGAATATGATCGGCCGAAACCGGCGGGTCGGCATGTTGATGTTATCCTCCGCGATATTGTTGGCTGCGGTCGGCCGATCTTCAGCAGCGCCCATACAGGTGGAGCGATTTACGCTTCCCAATGGTCTGCGCGTGGTGCTCTCGGTTAATCGGCACACGCCGGTGGTTTCCACGGTAGTGGAATATCACGTCGGTTCCAGCGATGAGCGGAAGAACCGGACGGGGTTCGCGCATTTCTTTGAACATCTGATGTTCGAGGGAACCGAGAATATTCCACGGAAGAATATCGAGCAATTGATGGAATCCGTTGGCGCCAACCATAATGCCTATACCAGCTGCGATGCCACCACCTACTGGATTACTCTCCCCGCAAATCAATTGAAGATGGCGCTGTGGATAGAGTCGGAACGGATGCTTCATGCGAAGATCGATTCCATCGGTGTTGAAACGCAGCGGAGTGTTGTGAAGGAAGAACGGAAGCAGCGGTATGATAATGTGGCGTATGGATCCGCATGGGAAAATATCGTGGCGCATCTGGCCACCGAAACGCCATATGCCTGGACGCCGATAGGCTCCGATCAATACATCGATCGCGCGAACATCAATGAGTTTCGGGATTTCTATGCAAAATATTACGTGCCCAACAACGCCGTGCTGGCAATCGCGGGCGATATTGATGCCGAACTGACAAAGCAATGGGTCACTGAATATTTTTCCGATATCCCTCGCGGCAAGGAAGTAGTCAGGTTGGATTTTACTCTTCCCAACATCCCAGATCAAACCGAGGCAACAATCAGTGATAGCCGGGAGTCTCTCCCCGCTGTCAGTTATGCCTACGGAATTAATCTGGATGCCGCTTCCGAATATTATGCTCTCAAATTCCTGGAGAATATTCTCTCCAACGGCAGGGGAAGCCTCCTGCATATATATCTGGTCGATGAACTGTCGCTTGCATATTCGGCAAATGTGGAATTCCAGATGCATGAACGGGGAGGGTTTTTCAGAATCACCGCCGTGGGTAATCATGATGTCTCCCTGCCGAAGTTGCGTGCGGCGCTGGACGCGTTGATAGAGAGGATGCAGTTTCATGGGGCGAGCGCGGCTGAAATGATGAAGACGCAAAATCATTTCAAGACGAGTCTGGCTGCATACACTGTCGATACAAAGACACTTGCGCTTGCGCTGGCATCCATGGAAACGAAATATCATGATGCCGGGCTTGTCAATGCCGAACTTGACAGCTTGCTTGCCGTGACCCCTGGGGATGTTCAGATGGCGGCATTGAAATATCTGTCGCCGGGCGGGAGATTTGTTCTTACATGCCTGCCCGCAAATAAAAGGAGTGATAATGGGGAATAATTGGAATTGGAACATCTACTCCGCCATATCCGTCGCTCTGAAGATTATTGGGTTCGCGCTCCTTTCCGTGACCAGCGTTATGGCTCAGGTGGACCGATCACATCCTCCTGAGCCGATCCCCTCGTCGGGATGGTCATTTGCGCGCAACGAACATTTTACCCTTTCAAACGGGTTGAATGTCATTTTTGTCCCCTCAGCCGTGCCGGCAATGATTGCACGTCTTCATGTGGCGGCGGGGGACTACGCGGATGGGGAAAAGCCCGGGCTCGCGGATATGGTCCGTATCATGCTGGATCATGGAACAAATCGGAGAAGTGCATTTAAAATCGTTCAGGTCAGAGAGAGTCTGGGGATTACCATAGCTGTTTCCTTAACTGCCAGATCGATTGATATCGAGACACGCGGTCTGCGCGAATATTCCGATTCGCTTTTCGATCTGTTCGCGGATGATATCATGCATCCCACATTCCCTGGCAGGGAGTGGGACATCGTTAAGAAATGGTATGCCACCCGCCTTCGCCGTCAGGGGCCCGCGGCATTGCAGGCTGGATTTTGTGTGGATAGCCTTCTCTATGGAAATTCGCCATACGGACATTCGATGACCGTAAGCGATCTGAATCGGATTAGTGCGGCTGATCTCCGCGAATTCCACGAAAAATTTTTCGTTCCCACAAATGCCACACTGATTATTATCGGTGATTTTTCCGCTGCTGAATTACAGAAAAAACTGGAATCGGTGTTCGGCAAATGGCGGTCGGCTACCACGCCATCAATTCCGGCGCCCGTGTTTCCCGCGTGGAAGGGTCGCAGGGTTATCCTTGTTGATCGTCCCGCCTCCGTTCAATCGTCCATTAGAATTGTGAAAAGACTGCCGGTGTT
>JBDSJW010000244.1:0-8059 GCA_039917235.1 Kapaibacterium sp. (SeqCode)
TCAGCTTTCACCGGGCGGACCAACCATCTGCACAACTCTGACTCCCGGCAGCACCACAAGCATTCCATGCACAGGTTATCAGGCATGGGTTAATACGTGCAGCGGCCCGTATTATCTGATACCATCCGCGGCTGCCGCGCGTTGCAGCCGTATTCTCACATTCGCCGCCGGCTGCTGCGGGCAGATCTGCAATGGCCCAAGCACCGACCGTTGCACGGCTCTGGACATTACGACAGCACCATGTGCATCGGATAGCTGCCCATAATCGGCAACGGATAGTATTATTCAGACGAAGGGGACGATCGGATTATCGATCGTCCCCTTGCTGGTATAAAAAAATCGAAAATATTCCCCCAGCACCGTTGATAACCATTTCGATGTATCACGGTAATATCACTACGTCGGAAAATATTCTCCCCTCGCTACTGCACCCTGCCTTTCCATTCCGCCACCTTCAGCTTCCACGATTCTATCGGTGAGTCGCGAACATCCAGGCGGCCGGTGTAATACCAGAGCGTCCGCGTTGCCTCGCCGGTGGGCGCGGTTGTGAAGCGCTGGCGGAGATAATAGGGGGGGATCGACTGATAATAGATTCGCGCGCTGAGCGTGGCGCCGGGGCCGAGCGGATGATCGAGCAGAATCCTGTAGATCAGTTCATCGGTGCCGCTGCCGTCGGAATATCCCTTTGGAAGCGGGCGTCCATCACCGCCGTCAGGTTCTGTCGCGGTCGCATCGGGGCCATCGGAGCGCCAGCCTTTCGGCATCAGGCGGGTGTCCTTTATCAGCTTTGCCAGGCTGAGAAAACTTGTGGTGAACGCGCCGGTGCTGTCCTTCAGCAATTCCTCGTAGATCTGCACCTGACTTCCCGATGTGATCACATCGTGATGCGGCTGATAGCCCGGCTGGCCGGAATTATCCGGCGCAAAAAATTCCGTCGGGAGCGGACGATCGCTGATGCCGTCAAGGATCACCCCCATCTCTGATGTTCTGCCGGACGCCCAGACCGGATTTCCGGCGGCATCGTTCACCTGCAATTCAATAAACGCCCGACGGAATCCCACGCCGCTCGGGAATTTGTGCCCCGTAAGATTGGCAACCCTGACGCGCGCCTCCAGTTGATTTCCGCGATTCTCCATCGACACCACCTCGATCGTTGCCGATTCTCGCGCCATCTCCAGCGATGCACGCTCCGCCGTGACCATTCCCGGCTCCGGGTTTCCGAAGGTCGCCATCGGATCGGTAAAGCGGATGCCGAGATAATCGCGGAACTGGCGGAAGATCTTCATGGCGAAAAGGTTGATGCCGAGCATCGTGTGGCGCGCATATGCCCCGCCGCTGTCGCCGCCGCGAACCTTCAGCGCGATATTGGCATCGGGGGCGCGGTTATCGACAAAGGGGAAGGTTTCATCCTCCGCGTTGGCGATGCGGAACTTCAGCGTATCCCCCATATAATCCCCCTTCATATGGCAGTTCTGGCATGTCCTCGCGGTGGAGGGAATTGTTCTCCCCTCGTTTGAATAGATGCTGTTCCGCCATTCGAAATAGGTGCTCTGCTCGTGGCTTTTCTGTCCGGGATAGCTCATCGGATCGCCCAAATATTTTTTGCCGGGGTTCAAAATCGGCAGCTCCACCGTGTGACACGATCCGCAGAGCGCCGAGGAGGAGATCTGATTATGGAGCGTTTTTTTCGGCGTCAGCCCCAGCGCGTTTTCCATCGGCAGCAGGGTGGGATCGGCAAACGGCCCGTAGATCTCCTCCGCCGGCCCGGTCTTGAATTGTCCCGTATAGGTCTCCTCCGTGCCGAGCCCTTTCTCGGAGATATGGTGGCAGACATTGCAGGAGATTCCCTCGCGCGCCAGCGCCCCAAGCGCCGCATGGTTCGGATCGGTCTCCGGCGTTGCCTGGACGATATCGTGCGTAAACGGCCCGCGTCCCTCCAGTTCCATCTCCCGCTTTCCCATTACGCCGTGGCAACTGAAGCAGGTGTTGTCGATGCTGTCGGCAATGCCGGGATAGATCGCCCGCTCGCTTTCAAGCTGTGCGTAGAAAATCGGATCGCGACCGGCCAGCCCCATCATCGAGGAGCGCCACTCGCCGTAGGGGGAGATGTTGATATTGACCGATGTTCTGGCGGGAGTGTAGATCATGTTCGGCAGCGTGGCGTTGCTCTGCGTGCCGTCGTGGCAGCCGATGCACTGATCGGAGGTGAGAAAAAGTTTCTGTCCGTGCGGTCGCGGCCCCTGCATCACCTGATCGTACGATTCCCCCGGCAGCCCGTACGGGGTCGGGATATCGCTCTGCCTGATGGAATTGTAGAGCGCCATAAACGCCCGGTTCGGCTCCGCCAGCGCGGTATCGCTCGGTCGCGAAAGATGCGCCAGGCCGGTCAGGCGCGTATGGATATCGGGGGAGCTGGGCTGCTTCGGGATCATCGACGGGATCACGGTCAGGTAGGTCATCGGATCGCCGGTGACATTGCGGAGCGCGGAATAGGTGGAGAACGTATTGTCCGCCGATGCGTGGCAGTTCACGCAGTACTGGCCGAATCCGGCCCAGGGATAATTGAACGGTGGCTTGTATGGCGATGTGCTTCCGAATCCCACGCCGCTGCTCCAGTACCAGCCATCCCACGAGGCATTCTTATCACGCACCATGATGGCATAGCCGAACCGATCCTTTGCCGTGTAGCTGCTCCGCGCCGGCGTGGGATATTGCTCCTTGATCACCATCGCGCCGTCGGGGATATCGCCACGCCTGCCGTTGATCATCCACTCCCACATCTCCGGCGAGTAATAGACCTTCACCGCCGGATGGGTTCCATAACTAAGCCCGTTGATAAACGGCCCGGTGGCGCGTATCTCGCGGTCGTGCATCCAGTTCAGGTAGCATCCCCTGTTCAAAAAACTATCCAGCCGCGCCTCAAAACACTCCACGCCGATGGCGCTCGGAAGCGGAAGCGGAAAGCCGCAGCCATCGGCGCGGCAGGAATCCCCCTTGCGTGGCGGAGGGTCGGTGGCCGCCAGCGCGCTGCGGCGGCCGGCGCCGATCGCGAAAAGAAATGCCGATCCGGCAACGACGGCGATAATCGCGAGCATGGCCTTTGCTCCGAAGTTCATCCGGGACTCCTCCAGTTGGATTCCATTGATTGCAGATGGGGTAGGGAGAGTTCACGAACTCCCCAACTGTAGTAGGGGGAGTTTATGAACGGCCCGGCAACGTAAGAAAATCGAATCGCCCGGCCAACGAAACCGCGGCATCACGCAACACGCAGCTCCGTCACCAGCGTCCGCAGCCATCGCTCGCGCATCTCCTTCTCCTCTGCGCGATGTGAAAATATTATCGGGAGGTTCCCCGCCGCCGGCTCACCGAGCGGATGGCATCGATGAAACCATCGGGATGCGTGATATGCAGCCCGTGGCTTGCGCCCGCCACCATGCGAAGTTCGGCGTCGGGGATCATCGCGGCGGCAGCAGCCACAAGACGCCGCATCCCGTCCGCCGTCCGATCGCCGAGAAGAACGGTTACGGGAACGGCGATCGATCCAAGACGCTCCGCTGTCAGATGCTCCCCGGTTCCAAGGCCAAGTTCGTGGAGGATGGTCTCATAATTCTCCGCCGCCGCGCGCGCAACGCCCGGGATATGTTCATATCCGCCGTTGAGCGGATCGGAGGCGTAGGCCCAGCGGAGGAAGCGTTCGGCGCTTGCGCGGCGCGAGCCGAGAAGGCGGAGAACGTGAACGGAGATCATCGCACGGACGGCCGCCAGATCGGGACGGCGCTGGAGTCGCGCGTGCAGCGGCGGCTCAATCAACAGTAGCCCCGCCACCAGTTCCGGATGCTCCACGGCCAGTTCAAGCGCGATAACGCTCCCCAGACTGTGCCCGACGATCATCGCCGGGGCGGCGCCGAGCAGATCGAGCAGCGCGGCCGCATCGTTCGCTTCCGATCCGATGCTCTCCCCCGCCGGCAGCGAAGAACGCGCATATCCGCGCCGGTCGTAAGCGATACAGCGATACTCCCCACCGAGCGCGCCGATGCCCCCCGACCAGATATCGCTATCAGCGCCGGTGCCGTGGATAAAGAGAATGGGCGACCCGCTCCCCTGTTCCTGATAAAACAACCGGGCGGCGTTGAGCGATGTGATCGGCATGATTACCCGTCAGTGGCCTGAATAAAAGAAGACAAAATAGGTCAACGTGGTGATAGTTCGATCGCCCCCCGACCTGATTTCCATCGGTGGAAACCGTCGGAGAATCAGAAAAAGGGGAGAGAATAATCGGTTATCCTCTATATTCGGGCCTTCAACCATGGAGAGAGTTCCGCCATGCCTTTGCCGCTCCGTTTGTTCGCCGTTCTCGGGGTTTTTCTGCTGACCGCCTCTGTTGCCTGGACGCAGGAGGGGGATATCGTCGCGGAGCGACCCGGACATTTTCTGGTGCCGACGCTGATCACTCCGCTTACCATGCAACTGGAAACCGGCGTGACTGTTCAGCGTGATGAGAATGTCAGGAACGGAACGCGATTCAACGCCACACAGGTTCACTATCTCACCACCGCGATTCGCGTGGGTCTGCTGAAAACCGTGGAGGTGCGATTGCTCGGGGAATATCTGAATGACCAGCTTGCCGAGAACGGAAGGGAAGTGCAGGCGCGCGAGGGGATCAACGGGCTTGGCATCGGCGCGAAGATCATGATCAGGGAGGAGGATGGGGCGTTGCCGGAGGCCTCATTTCTGCTCCAGCTTGGCCTGCCGGTCGGCAACAGCGATTTTGCCCCGCCGTTCTCCGCGCCATCGTTTACGCTCGGGCTTCACAACACCCTCTCCGACGCGCTCGGCCTTTATTACGGCATGTCGGGTTCGTGGGACGGGATCAGCGCGGCCGGGAGCGGCGGCTATACCGTGGCGCTGACCGAGACAATCACCCCGAAGGTAAGCGGTTTCATCGAGGCGTATGGGACGTTTATCCCCCACAACCCGCCATCGCACGCAATCGACGCGGGGCTTGGGATTATCGTGGCCCCAAGCCTTCAGCTCGATATTTTCGGCGGAAAAGGGCTCACCAAGAATGCCCCCGATCTTTATTTCAGCGCCGGCATCTGCTACCGGCTTCCCCGCTGGGGCGGCCGGCCGTACTGATATTTTCGGCTGCGATCTTCGTCCCAGGTAATTCCGGCCACCCCGCCGAATGCTTAGGCGCTCTCCGCTCACCGATAGTTCAGAATCCCCCCGTCACGCCGTTTCTCCGTTATCGTTCGCCATTAATTCGAGCGAACTTTATACAATCCTGATTTCCCGCCGGCAACTCTTTATCCCCCGTTGATTTCGCGTGTATGAAATTGTCTGCATAAGCTTGAACCGCATTACGGGCTTCCTTGGAAGGCCGGGAATTCATGATGCGGATTATTCAGAAGTCAACCAAGAGAAGGAATTTCCCATGCGGTTTTCATGGAATAAACAGTTCGCCAGCGATAATTCCGGCGAGAATATCAGACTGTCGCGTGTTGCGCTGATCGGCGCGATTATTTTTCTTGCGCCATGCTTTTATGCCGCCGCGCAGGAAGCAGAGATACCATCCATTTCAACGGATCGTCCGGGGCAGACCATGCCGCCGGCAATCCTCCTTCCCGGCTCCGTGGAAGTGGAAGCGGGGGTGCAGTTCGTGCATGATCAATCAAACGGCGTGGAGACAACCACGCTGAGCGTGCCGCAGGCGCTGGTGAGAATCGGTCTGCTGCCCACGATGGAGCTGCGCGTGCAGGGGGAGGCGCGGAACGTGGGGACAACGGTTGCGCCGGCCGCAACCACCTCCCACTCCGGCCTTGCGGGGCTTGCCGTGGGGACGAAGATCGGCATGACAGGGGAATCGAAATGGGTTCCTGAAACGGCGTTCGGCATGATGCTGGCGATACCGGCGGGGGATGATGCTTATCGCCCGGCAAGCGTTGCCCCCACGCTCTTCTTCGCCATGCGGAATGGATTATCCTCCACCCTCAATCTCTACTACAACCTCGGGGAATCGTGGGATGGCACAAACGGCGCCGGAACGGGATTCTACGACGCGGCGCTCTGGAATTCCTTCTCCACGCGGTTCAGCGGGTTTGTCGAGATGTACGGCTCCTTCTCCACCACCATCGCCCCAACGCACGCCGCCGATATCGGCGCGGCGTTTCTGGTCACGCCGAATATTCAGCTTGACCTCTTCGGCGGAGCCGGAATAACCGACAGCGCTCCCGATTATTTCGTCAACGGTGGCATATCGTTCAGACTTCCGCGTTGATCGGGATTATCGGCGGGGATATTCAGAAAAAATATCAT
Organism: Kapaibacterium sp. (SeqCode); assembly: GCA_039917235.1. Taxonomy (GTDB): domain Bacteria; phylum Bacteroidota; class Ignavibacteria; order OLB7; family OLB7; genus JAFDZV01. The sequence goes on from JBDSJW010000244.1 coordinate 6,316, forward strand.
TCGCGCAGGCACAATTGCTTCAGGCGGTTATCGAATTTCAGCGATTGAAGCAACGAATTGACGAAATCCTTACGGCCGGGGGTCAACTTCTGATCTCCGGCTTATTTTTTACCCGCCAGATTGTATCCGCAACTAACAAACAAATTTATTGCGGGTGATTTTCATGTCGCACTTCATTGTCAACATCGCGCTGCTGATCGTCATGACGGCATTTCTGATGATCTCGAAAGCATATTTCCAGCGGAGGAATTCCCGACCGGGGGATTTATCGGAAAATGAGCCGGATATCGCCTCACCGCGACGGGCAGCCCGGCCTGATTCCGGCGCCCGACCGGGAAATCATCATCTCTTGATGGAATCTTTACGCCACGACGCCAACTCTTGATCCCCCTCTGACTTTTTCTCCGCCAGATTGCATAGGCAAAAGAAATCGTTCTTCAACAGTTGGGAGCGGAACATCATGATCGACATTGCGCTGCTTATCGTTCTCGTGGCCATCGTGGTTGCATCGTGGAAATTATACGGTCGCCTGCATCGCGGCGGGCCGACGGCCATCAGGAGAAAAGAGTGAGCGATATCCTTTATCTCCTGATCATGGCGGCATTTCTTGCCGCGAGCGTTGGCTACACATTCGCATGCGAACGGCTATAAATCATGATCGCATAACCGGCAACCCATTCCCGTTCGCGGGGGAGGAAGTATGACGTTCGAATATCTCCTTGGAGGCATCGTAACCATTGGCCTCCTGATCTATCTGGTGTACGCACTTCTGCGTCCCGAGAAGTTCTAATCCGAGACTCCCATGACTGGCAACGGCATTCTGCAGATTCTTCTCTTCTTTGGCCTGCTCCTTCTGGTCACCAGACCGCTGGGGAAATACATGGCCGGCGTGTTCAACGGCGGGAAAACATTTCTCGACCGGATTATCGGCCCCGTGGAGCGGCTGATCTACAGACTCTGCGGGATCGATCCTGAGCAGGAGCAGCACTGGACAACCTACACGGTGGCGATGCTCCTCTTCAATGTGGCCGGCATGCTGCTGCTGTACGGGTTGCAGAGGCTTCAGCATCTCCTTCCGTTCAACCCGGCGGGGCTTGGCGCTCCTTCGGCCGATCTCTCCTTCAACACCGCCGTCAGCTTTGTCACCAATACCAACTGGCAGGCCTATTCCGGCGAGAGCACGCTCGGCTACTCGGTTCAGATGCTGGGGATGACGGTGCAGAACTTCGTCTCGGCCGCAACCGGCATCGCCATCGCGATTGCGCTGATCCGCGGATTTGCGCGGCACTCCGCCAACACGCTCGGCAACTTCTGGGTCGATATGGTCCGCGCCACCTTCCGCGTCCTCCTTCCGATCTCCATCCTCTTCGCAATCGTGCTGGTATGGCAGGGGGTGCCGCAGAACCTGAGCCCCTACACCAGCGTGACCACGGTTGAGGGGGGAGCGCAGACGATTGCGCAGGGGCCGGTTGCATCGCAGGAGGCGATCAAGATGTTCGGCACCAACGGCGGCGGATTCTTCAACGCCAACTCCGCACACCCGTACGAAAACCCGACGCCGCTGACGAACATGCTGGAGATGGTGGCGCTCTTCGCCATCGGGGCGGGGCTTACCTACACATTTGGCATGATGGTCGGGAATACGCGGCAGGGATGGACGCTCTTCGCGGTGATGTCGCTCCTCTTCTTCATGGGGATCGGGCTGGCGTATCCATCCGAAACCCATGTTCATCCGGCGGTGACG
>JBDSJW010000245.1:0-6475 GCA_039917235.1 Kapaibacterium sp. (SeqCode)
GATCACCAGCACCGCCACGGCGTTGATCAGCGCCCGCGCCACCCCCACGTCACCAATCGCAAGCCAGCCGAAAAAAGTGAGCAGTGCGATGCCGATCACCACCGGCACGAAGATCGCGGCAACGCGATCGGCCAGGCGCTGTATAGGGGCTTTCGATGCCTGGGCATCACGGACGGCGCGGATGATGGCGGCAACGGCGGTCTCATCGCCGACCGCGTCGGCGCGCATGGTAAAGGAGCCGGTGGAGTTCAGCGTGCCGCCAAGCACGGGGGCGCCGGGGAGCTTTTCCACCGGCATTGATTCGCCGGTCATCATCGATTCATCCAGCGCCGAGGCCCCTTCCAGAAGAGTTCCATCCACCGGAACGCTCTCCCCCGGCCGGACCATCAGCAGATCGCCCACATGAAGAAACTCGATCTCGACATCGGTTACGGCGAGCGGATCGGCGGGGGAAACGCGATGAGCGATCTTCGGGAGAAGCGAGACGATACGGGAGATGGCATCGGATGTATGCGCCATCGCCCGCGCCTCCAGCCAGCGACCGAGCAGCACCAGCGCCACGACGACCGCCGCCGTATCGAAATAGACCGTATTCCCGGAAACGCCCTGAAGCACGCCGGGAACGAAGATGATAATGGAACTGAGGATAAACGCCGCGCCGGTGCCGACCGCCACGAGCGTGTTCATATCGGCGGCGAGATGGCGCGCGCTTCTGGCGGCCAGAATGAAAAAATCCCGCCCGGAATAGAAGAGCACGATGCCGGTGAGAGCAAACTGGATGATGTTGAGCAGCTCCATCCACCGCATCGCAAATGCGGAGAGGCCGGGGAGGATCATCGGCAGCATCGAGATCAGCATCACGGCCGCGGCGGCCGGAGCGGCCACGAGAAACTTTCGCCGGGCGGCGCCGACATGTTCCGCGCGTTCACGCTCGATATCCCCCTGCCGCTCCCGCTCGATCACCGTTGCTCCGTAGCCGGCACGGTCAACACGATCGCTCAGCGCGGCGACATCAACGCCTGGCCGGGCCTTGACACGCGCGCGATTCGTTGCCAGGTTCACCACAACCTCCTCCACCCCATCCACCTTGCGCAGCGCCTTCTCCACGCGGGAGACGCAGCTGGCGCACGTCATCCCCTCAATCGCCAGATCGATCCGGCGCGATGGAGCGACGGCGGCCGTGGTTTCGGAAATCTCTTCCTGTATCATAGTTCCCTCAAGTTAGCAGAGTTGGCCGATTTCAACCGTTGAACTTTGTTCGAGCTGGTCCGGCAGCCCCGGATGGGCTGCGATCAGATGAGCTGCGAGCAATCAGCCGAACCGGTTGTTCATGGTGATAGACGGACAGCCTCCCGGCCCGGTAACGCGGTAACGGACGATTACGGATACGCGGCACCCGCAAACGCAGAGCGCGCCACCCGGCAGAGAGCCGAATGACGCGCCTGACGATCCCTGCGCGATCGTTCCTACTGTATCAGCACCAGCCGCGTTGTCATTATCCGGCCGCCGGTCTCCATCCGGGCGAAATAGGTTCCCGCCGGAAGCCCTGTGGCATCGAAGGAAACCTGATGCGCGCCCGCCTCCAGATCGCCATCGACAAGTCGCGCAACCTCCCCGCCGAGCGCATCGGCAACGGTGAGGCGCACGCGCGCGGCATGCCCCAGAGTGACCTGAAGCGTCGTGATGTTCCGGAACGGATTCGGGGCGCTGGTCAGCGCCGGCGATGATATCGTAACGCGGCCGCGCTCATCCTCCACGCCGCTTGCCGGATCCTTGACGATCACGGTAAGCTTGATGACGGAGACCTTGCCATCGCTTGTAAAGAATCTGACGGTCACGGTGCGGGATTTCGGCGTCTGGGTGACGGGGATGTAGACCAGATCCACCGGGATGGTATCGCCGGCCTTGATCGGGAAGGAGCCCTTTGGACCGTAGAGGGTAAAGCGATCATCCCCAAGCACGCCATCGGCGACGATCTGGGTTACGTAGACCGAATCGCAGGCGGTGAGATAGACGTTGTCAATGCCATTGGCGCCAAGCCGGACGCTGTCGTACACGCTGACTGAATCGGTCAGGAAGATCGTATCCTGCGTCAGCACGCGATCGTAGGTGATGGCAAATGTGCTGGCGCTGGAGTAGACGGTATCGATGCGGGTGGAGAGAAACCCAAGCCCCGGCTTTGCATCGGCGACGTGCATCGTAAACTGCGCCTGCGTGGAGAGCCGCACCGAATCCTGATCCATATGATAGTAGATATTGACCAGAATGCTCCTGGTCCCCGGCGTTCCGGGGATAAACGAGAAGCCGGCGAACGATATGCTCCCCGCCGAGAGTGTTTTACCGTTCACGTAATGCCAGAGGATGGGGTTCAGATAGAGCGCCCCGGAACCGGGATCGATGTTTGACGTGAAGTCGATGGTATCGCCGCCCGCAATCGCCGAATCGATAATCAGATCGGTGGTCCCGATGTTCATCATATCAAACGGCACGGTCACGGTCTGCGCGATATCGCCGCAGAGGATCAGCGGCTGCGTCCGCTCCGATGACGGCACCACAAGCTGCGCCCGGAGCAGCGACGCGCTCAGAAAGAGAAAGGTGATAATGCAGAGAGTCGTTGTTTTCTTCATAAATCTGCTCGTGAGTGTAATAGCGTTCAAAGTCCGAACCAGAAAGAGAGAGGTTTTCGCCGAAACGGCCTCCTCTGATACACCAATGCCCCGGGGCCGCTGGACAGCTCCCGCTCTGGTAACGGCGGTGATAAAACTCCCGGAGGGGCGAAATGTTACGCCCCGGGGAATACTCCCGCGACCAGATCGGTGTTGATCGATAAAAAATCCCCTTCACCGCTTCGCCGGTTGCGTTACCGATCCGGCGTGGGTATGTTGAATGATATGAAAATCGGCGCTCATACTTCCATTGCCGGCGGCCTTTATCGCGCCGTGGAACGCTCGCGGCTCTTCGACGGCACGGCGATGCAGATCTTCTCGAAGAACAACAACCGCTGGAATGCTCCCCCGCTTTCGGAGGAGGCGATTGCCGCATGGCACGGCGCGGCCGGCGCGTTTCCGCTGGACTCCATCGCCATTCATGACTCCTATCTCATCAACCTCTGCTCCACGGATCAGATAACATTTGCCCGCTCGCTGGAGGCCTTTATTGACGAGCATCGGAGGGCGGCGCAGCTTGGGATCAGGCTTCTGAACTTCCACCCCGGCGCGGCGGTGGGACGGGAGCGCGGGTCGGCGCTGAAGATTGTTGCCGAACGGATCAACATGGCGCACGAGGCCACGAAGGATCTCAGGACGATTTCGGTGATCGAGACCACGGCCGGACAGGGGAGCACGCTGGGATATCGCTTCGAGGAGATCGCCGATATCATCAGCCGCGTGGACGATGGCGGCCGCGTGGCCGTCTGCATCGATACATGCCATATCTTCGCGGCGGGATATGACATCAGAACCGAACGCGGCTACGATGAGGCGATGGAGGAGTTCGACGGGATGATCGGCATCGGAAAGCTTGCGTTGATGCACCTGAATGACTCGAAGGCGGAACTCGGCTCGCGCGTGGATCGTCACGAGCATATCGGCAAAGGGCGGATCGGCGAAACGGCGTTCAGGATGGTGATGTCGGACAGCAGGCTGGCGATGATACCGAAGGTGATCGAGACCCCGAAGGGGGAGGATCTGCGCGGGGATGTGGAGAATATCGCCCTTCTCAGAAGCTTTATCCCCGATGACCTGAAATCGGGATGTTTGGGGACGGTTGAAACGTCCCCCGACAATATCGCGGCTGATCGTTGTTGAACAGTCGGAACATCGGAAGCACTTCAATAGCCTGTTACCCCAAGGATCGCGATGGAGCACGAACGGAATCCCGACCGCGAGCTGATACGAGACTACCGCCTGAAGCGTCTGCAACGCTCAACGGAGTACGCGCTGCTTGCCACAATGCACCTCTTCTTCCTCCTCGCGTTCCGGGAATACTATCGCTGGTGGATGGCGATTATCCTGGCGGCGGTGATGTTCGGGATGAACTTCCAGTTGACGCAGCTTCGCGAGGGACGGCGCACCTCCGGCGTGCATGACCGCCAGCGGATCAAGGCCGATGTGTTCGAGTCGATACTCTTCCTGATGTTCATCGTGATCATCTCCGCCGGCGGACTTCTCAGGAATTGGCTGCATGTAAGCGATCAGGAATATCTGGCGTATGTGGCGGCCATTCTCGGCGGGCTGTTCCTGGCCGGGATGGCGGGAGAGGTCTACTGGCAGTTCAGGAATTTCCCCCGGCTGGAGGAAGAGGGGCGCAGCAATTACGTCGCCAACCTCAAGCGAACCATCATCCTCCCCTACACATTCTCCCGAAAACGTTGAACATCCCCCCCACCGGTCACGCCGCGATACGAATTGTTGTCTCACAACGTGCGGGGCGGGAAGCGGAAGGTTCGTAGATTGGGGAAGTCGATTGGGAGCGATACGGCTTTCGGGCGTCCGGGGCCTGGTCAATCTCCCACCCGGCAACCGCCGCTGACGCGATCTCCTTTCGATATCCTGGAGCCCTCGCCGCGCATCTCCGTTTCTCTCTTCTGGTTATCTTGCCGGTTCAATGAACATTTCGGAATTCTACGATCTCTCACTCCGCGAAAGCGTCGAGGTTAAAGAGCGGACGATCGATGCATGCCGTGACGATGTCTTCAGCGCCATCGAACTTATAGCGGACGCCTATCGTGGCGGTGGCAAGGTCCTCTTCTGCGGCAACGGCGGGAGCGCGGCGGACAGCCAGCATCTCGCCACCGAGCTGATGATCCGCCTGAACCACGACATCCGGCGGCCGGCGCTCGGCGCCATATCGCTCTGCACCGATCCATCGAACATCACGGCGTGCGGCAACGATCTCGGATTCGAGCAGATCTTCGCCCGCAATGTGGAAGGGCTCGGCTCGAAGGGAGATGTCCTTGTCGGGATATCCACCAGCGGCCGGTCGCGCAATGTGGTGCTGGCGGTGGAAGCCGCCCGCCGCAAGGGGATGCGGGTGATCTGCCTGCTCGGCGGCACGGGGGGCGATCTAAAGGATATCTCCGACGTCGCCATCGTTGTCCCCTCCTCCAACGCCCAGCGGATTCAGGAGGCGCATATCACCCTGGGCCACATCATCTGCGAATCAGTAGAACAACTGCTCCACGGAGAATCATGATCAGGCGCCTAACGGTTACCACCGCCATCCTCTTTATCCTGGCAAACGCCCCCCGAACCGACACGTTCCGCTATAGCGCCGTGGCCCGGCAGCAGCTCCCCGACTCCACGCGGCGCGGCCCGCTTCCGCAGGCGGACTCGCTTCACGCGCTGGAACGGCTTGCAAGCGATGTCACCACGCTGCTCGACCTTCCGGAGATGAAGGCCGGGAAGGTGGGCGTGGAGGTCCGTTCATTGACGACCGGCAAGATTCTCTACCGCGCCAACTCCGACAAGCCGCTCACGCCGGCATCGAACACAAAGGTGGTCACAACCTTCACGGCGCTCTCGGAGCTTGGACCGAACTATAACGTCAGAACCATCGTGGCATCCGATGCCGCGCCGTTCGGGGGGCTGGTTCATGGAAATCTTTATGTGAAGGGATATGGCGATCCGTTCCTCTCGATCAACGAGATCGATGCGCTGATCGACGGCGTTGTGAACTCGGGGATCAAGCAGATTGATGGGAATATCGTTGGGGATGGGACGTTCTTCGATAACAAGACCGAGCGGACCGAATACAGCGGCGATGCCGATCCGGTAGAGAATCTCCCGCCGATCGAGGCGCTGACGATCGACCGGGGCGGGTTCACCGTGGTGGTATCATCACCCCGCACCCCTGACTCCCCGTGCAATGTCCAGACCTTCCCCCACTCCTATGCGTTCCAGATCGACAACTCCGCCGTGAGCGCCGCCGCTCGCGCCGCAGCCCCCCGCCGCGGCAAACGCCATGCGGCACTCCCCGAGCCTCTCCCCGGCACGCGCCCGGCCGATGACCAGCGCCAGCTCTACGGCGACCAGTGGCCAGCCGATGGAGTCTCCGAACTGAACCAGCGCCATCCGGCAAAAAAAGCGCCGGTGGTGGTTTCCAAGAAGACCGCTGCAACAAAGAAGCCGGTGGTCACGAAGAAGACCGTCACCAAGACTGAGGTAAAGCCGAAGAAGACCGCGCCGAAGGCGGCCGTTGCCGCTCCACGAGAGGAGCCACGCGCGGCATCGCCGGGACGCGGGCCGCTGAAGATTGCGCTGAGCGCGGGAGAGAACGGTCGCCAGGTCGTTACAATAACCGGCAGCCTTCCCCCCAACCGCACGGTAAGCTATCATTACCGGATGAAGAACCCGCCGCTGGTGATCGCCGGCATGGTATACGATCGGCTCAGGTCGCACGGCATCCAGATCAGCGGAGGAATCCTGGCGGGACAGACGCCGGCCCGAAGCAGGGTAATTGCCGAGGCCGGACGTCC
>JBDSJW010000246.1:0-26933 GCA_039917235.1 Kapaibacterium sp. (SeqCode)
TGCGCGGGGCATCGCCCCGCGCACGTTGATCATACCGAATGAACCCGACTATCTCCCAGCGACTGCAAACCGGCCCCATCGTCATCGATGGGTCGATGGAAGCAGTGCTTCGCTCCCGCGGGCACAACGAAAGCCCGGTCGAAATCTATAACCTCACCAACCCGGCGCTGATCGAACGCATCCACGATGAGTTTATCGAGGCGGGGGCGGAGATCATCCAGTCCAACACCCGCTGCGCCAACGGCATCACCCTGAACCCCTTCAAGCTGAAGGAGCGCGTTTACGAGATCAACCGCAAGGGGGTCTGGCTGGCGCGCACGGCGGCGGTGAACCGCGCCTATGTGGCCGGGACCGTGGGGCCGATCGGGAAGTTCCTGACGCCGATCGGGAAGCTGAGGCCGGAGGATGCGCGGGAGGCGTTTATGACGCAGATCCATGCGCTGCTGGATGGCAATGTGGATCTGCTGCTGCTGAAATCATTTATCGATATCGACGAGCTGGAGATAGCGCTGGAGACGGCGCGGCATATCTCCCGCGATATCCCGATCATCGCCCAGAGGACGTTCCCCGAGGATAGCACCGTCCTCTCCACCGATTTTCCCCGCGAAGTGGCACGCCGCCTGAACCAGCCCGGCGTGATCGCCATCGGCAGCAACGGCACGGTGGGGCCAAACCGGATGCTTACCATCGTCCGCTCGCTCTACGGCACCACCAGCGCCATCCTCTCCGCGCAGCCGGACATCGGAATCCCGACGCTTGTGGATGGACAGCCGATCTACAACGCAACCATCGAATATGTCACGGGCTCGATCCGCGCGCTGGTGGAACAGGGGGTGACAATCATCGGCGTGGATGGCGGCGGGATGCCGGAACATGTCCGCGCCATCCGCCAGGCTATCGACGGGATGGCCGTGGGGACGCCGGAGATAAAGGTGAAAAAGACCAAGGCGCCGCTGAACGATGAAGCTGAAGAGCTGACGGCGCCGAGCAGATTTCTGGAGAATCTGGGGAAGCGATTTCTCGTCACCGCGGAGCTGGATATCCCCCGTGGCCTTGATATGACCGAGGTGTTCGAGGGGGCGGAATATCTGAAACGCCACGGCATCGACGCGGTGAATATCTCCGACGGCGCACGCGCTCGGCTCAGGATGAGCTCCATCACGATCAGCCATCTGATAGAACAGCGGACCGGAATGGAGTGCATCACCCATCTGGCCTGTCGCGACCGGAACATGGTGGGACTTCAGTCGGAGCTGCTGGGGGCGCACGCGCTCGGCGTCCGGAATATCCTGGCCGTCACCGGCGATCCCGCGCAGATCGGCGACTACCCGTACGCAACATCGGTGTACGACGTTGACGCGATCGGCCTGATACGGGCGCTGAAGCGGATGAACGCGGGGATGGATCTGATGGGAAATCCGGTCGGCAAGCGGACCAACTTCCTGATCGCCTGCGCCTGCAATCCGGTGGCCGACGATATGGACCGGGAGATAGCCCGTCTGGAGCGGAAGGTGGCCGAAGGGGCACAGGTGGCGTTTACGCAGCCGCTCTTTGAGGCCGCGTCGCTGCGACGGTTTCTGGACAGGACGGAGCACCTGCCGATCAAGATCATGCTTGGGGTGATTCCCCTGCGGACCGCGCGCCACGCGGAGTTTCTGCATCACGAAGTTCCCGGCATGAAGATCCCTGAGGCGATCCAGCGGAGGATGCGGGAATCCGCCGACGCGACCGCCGAGGGGGTTTCAATCGCCGTCGATTTCCTGGAGAGCACGGCCGATGTGCGCGACCGGATCGTGGGGCTGTATATCATGCCGCCGCTGCGGAGAAACGATATGATCGTGGAGATCCTGGAAAAGGCGGGGCTGCATCGCGAGGTGAAGGCGTGAGCGCAATCACGGCCGCTGAACGGTGAGCCGCGACGATTCCGCGAAACCGCCGGTGATCATCGGCGGGGGAATGGCCGGCATCGCGGCGGCCGTGGCGCTGGCGGAGCGGGGGTTGCGCCCGCTGCTGCTGGAATCGCGTCCATACATGGGAGGACGGACCCGCTCGTTCCTCCACGCCGGCACGGGGGATGAGATCGACAACGGCCAGCACCTGATGATGGGCTGCTATCACTCCACCCTCCGTCTCCTTGAAACGCTCGGCACGCGCAACCTTGTCGCCATCGATCCGGCGCTCCGCGTGGAGTTCCGCGATGCCGATGGCTCGGCCGATATCCTCTCAGCCCACACCCCCCTCCCCTCCCCTCTCGATGTCCTGGCCGGCATGCTCCGCCTGAAAAAGCTCTCCGTGGCCGAACGGTTCGCGCTGGCTCGGCTCGGCGCCCGGCTTGTGATTTCATCCCCCACGGAACGGGAGACCGTGAGCGACTATCTCCGTCGCCTCGGCCAGTCGGAACGGGCATGCGCGCGGTTGTGGGACCCGATCGTCATCGCCACGCTCAACACGCCGCCGAAGATCGCATCGGCACGACTCTTTGCAACGGTGATGCGGCGCGCATTCCTCGGTCGCGGCGATGACTCCCATCTGGCGTTTCCGCTGGCCGGCCTTTCGCGGCTGATAGAGCCGGCCGAACGGTATATCGCCGAACGTGGCGGAAGAATCGTTACCGGCGCGACCGTGGAACGGATAGAACGTGAGGGAAATGAGTTCAGGATCGGGTTGAAGGATGGTGAGATGATCTCGACGGAGCGACTTATCGCCGCGGTTCCGGCGCGCGCCATCGCAAGGATCATGAGCGATATCGATATCCCCGGCTCCATCGCCATCGCTGGCACATCGCTGGCATCCGCGCCGATCGTCTCGCTCTATCTCTGGTACGATGCTCCGCTCGATCATCTGCCGAAATTCGCGGCGCTGATCGGGACCAATGTGCAATGGATGTTCAACCGGCGACGGATCACCGGCGAGCGGAATGATCGTTATCCGGGGCTTCTCTCCTGCACCATCAGCGCGGCGTTCGAGGAGAGCGCGGCTTCCGGCGCGGATATCGCCATCATGGCCGATCGCGAACTGCGCGGCGCGTTCCCGGAGATCGGCGCGGCGCGCCTGCTGGATACGCTGGTGATCAAGGAGAAGCAGGCAACCTTCGCCGCCACGCCCGACGCGGAAGCCGTGCGCCCGCCCGCACGCACGGTGCTGCCGGGATTCTATCTGGCGGGGGACTGGACCGCGACATCGCTGCCGGCGACGATCGAGGGGGCGGTACAGAGCGGCTACGCGGCGGCCAACGCACTGCTGGCCGATGGGGGATGATATTTGCCCGACAGTTGCGGGGATCGGAAAGCCTTGAACAGCATTTCGAATTACTACGGATACAGAGGCTGTTCAAGGACGAAGGCCAACGCGGCAGATGACGTCCTTCAACAGCCTGTTAACACGGCGGCGGCTCCCACCGAATGATGGAAGCCGCCGTCCTGTTATCACACCATCGCCATGATTTCGCGGTTAGAACGCGTGGCGGAAATCGACCTGGAAGAGGAGAGAGTTCAGGTTCCAGTCCTCGTTCCTGGTGACATGGATCAGCCCAAGATCGTAGAACGCCCCCGGGTACATGATGATCCGGTTGTTGAACAGGCCGATCTCCAGTTGCACCCCTCCCTTCAGCGACGCGCGGAAGCCGTTGAGGCCGGGGATATCGGCGTTCTTCGAAAAGACCAGACGGCGACCACCATTCTCGGTCAGCAGTTCGGGATGGGAGATAAACCGTGCATCCAGCGGCAGCACCAGATCCTGCGCCTGCGTGATCTTCCCGCCAAGGACTGCCGCGGCGGCCGGACCGGCGGCAACCGAGACGCGGAACGATCTGTTGAAGGCAAACTCGTACTTGTAGAGCACCTCCATATTCACCATCCGGTAGGCGATATCCGATGATGCCTCGATGGTCTGATCCACCGGATCGGGAAACCCCGCAAGCCCGACCTTGATATTGGCAAGCTGCTGCGAAAAGCGGCCGGGGCGGGACTCATAGGTTATCGCCGGGATGATTCCCCAATGGCTTCCGCCGACATATTCCGCCGTCAGCCCGGCCAGATAGCCAAAGCCCGATCCCTGCGCGAACTTCGGGCAGTTGGCATCGCTGATGGTGCGAAACCCGCCGCTGTGGAAATTCCTGTTGCCGCCAACGCGAGGTCCGATCAGAAACCTGGCCCGGAGCGGGATGGGCTCAATCGGGGTTGATGTTGTTGCCGCCGTCCCACCACTCCATTGCGCGGCCGCCGTGATGGGGAGGGCCAGCATGGCGGCGCAGATACGTGTGCGCCATGAGAAGATCGTGTTCATGGGGAGGTTCCTCCAATATGGATAGTGACATATGGATATGGGAATGCCGGAGGAATAATCTCAATGGTTTCGCGATGGTGCTATTCAAGGAAAGCCGGATGCGCATGCGGTCCCGGCCGGCCCTGTAAACGGAAGCGGCTCCCACCCGAGAGATAAGAGCCGCTTCAGATATCAAACAAACGAACTACCGGACACGCATCAGAACGCGTGGCGGAAATCGACCTGGAAGAGGAGCGAGTTCAGGTTCCAGTCCTCATTCTTGGTCACGTGGATCAGGCCGAGATCGTAGAACGCCCCCGGATACATGATGATCTGATTGTGGAACAGACCGATCTCCAACTGAAGGCCCCCTTTCAGCGACGCGCGGAAGCCGTTACGACCGGGGATCTCAGCATCCTTCGAGAAGATGAGGCGACGACCATTACGCTCGGTGGCAAGGCCGGTCGGGTTCAGGAAGCGGGCATTCAGCGGCTCATTAAGATCCTGCACCTGCGTGATCTTTCCGCCAAGGACAATCGCGGCGGCGGGGCCGGCGGCAACCGAAACGCGGAACGACTTATTGAAGGCGAACTCGTACTTGTAGAGCACTTCCATGTTCACCATCTGATAGGTAATATCCGACGATGTCGAGATAGTCTGATTCACCGGCTCCGGGAAATCTGCGAGAAGAACCTTCACATCAGGCAACTGCTGCGTGAAGCTTCCGGGACGCGACTCATACGTCACCGCCGGGATAATCCCCCAGTTTGCTCCGCCGACATACTCGGCCGTCAGGCCGGCAAGATAGCCGAACCCGGATCCCTGATCGAACTTCGGGCAGTTCGACTCGCTGATGGTGCGGAACCCGCCGCTATGGAAATTTCTATTGCCGCCGAAACGGGGTCCAAGCAGGAACTTCGGCCGGAGGGGCTTGAAGTTGAGCGGGTCCGAGGTATCATCCGCGGTCTGACCGCTTTCCTGCGCGATCGCCACCAGAGGCAACGCCAGCAAAGCTGCGCAGACGACGGCAAACCAAGTGAATGAGAAGACCTTGTTCATAGAGAGGGATCCTCCAAAAATCAGAGTATATGAAAAATGAATCAGTAACGCTTCTGTAAGAGTGCCTGAGATCCGTATCGGACGGGGGCAATGTCGGCCCGTTTGGTCGTGGCCCTTCCAGGGCGGTTTGTTATTTGGTTATCACCATCTGCCGGATTGCGCCAAATGGTCCGGAGGAGAGCCGGTAGTAGTATAGTCCGCTCGGAAACTGGTGAAGATCGATCGGTACCGCGTAGTCTCCCGCCGTCAGAGTTCCATCCACCAGCACGCGCACAAGTTGTCCGTTGTTCGAGAAAAGCTCAAGGGTTGTCGGAGCATCCATGCCGAGCGTGAACTCGATTTCCGTTTTCCCGTTGGAGGGATTCGGCGTGTTCTGCTTCAGCGCATATGCGCTCCCCGTATACTCAAAGAGGCGATAGTTCAGGCCGCAGACGCTATCCAGCTTGTAGGGGGCCATCACGGAGCAGGAAGGTGTGCATGGGCCGTCGATGGCCGTCATCGTGATCCTGATTGTATCCTGCCGGTTGTTCCCAAGGAAGCTCTGGAATGGGAATGACATGAAGATCACCGAATCGAGCGGAAGCGGAGCAACCTGCCACGGATCGCCGTTCCCCGGACGGAATTCCATCTTCACCATGCCCGGCTTCTCCAACACCGGCCTGCCGAACGGCCGCCACGATGAGCGCGCCGTATCGGAACGCCCCACAAAAGCCGCCGAATCGAACCGGGCAATGGTCGGGTTGTACTCCAGCCGGAGCGCGATACTCTCCTGCGGAAGATTCGCCCAGAACATCGTATCAATCCTTACGGTCAGATCGAACTTCTTTCCAAGACCGATCGTTGGTGGAACGCCGGCGAGAATCGAATACTCCTGCCCCCGGCTCTCCATCGAGAACCGCCGGTGGATGGTATCCGGCAGCTCCACGAAGCTCCAGGAGATATCCCCCGTCATGGTTCCGGTGTGGCCGAGGAAATCGACGGGGAAATCCATCACCAGGGAATCACCAATGTTGATCAACTGCCCGAACCCGGAGGCGCTCGAGGAATCGAACCCGAGAGATGTCCTGAATCTGATATCGGAGACCGTCAACGGCGTGTTTCCATCGTTGAAGATCGTGAGCCTGACGGTGCGCGCCGCGCAGGAATATGCCAATGAACTATCGAATTCGAGACGATCGCTCGCCATCGCCACAAGGCCGAATCCCTGAAGCACGGAGTCGATGATCGGCTCCTGGCGCGAAGCGGTGCCGCCGTAGATCATGCAGCTCCGCAGGCCGGGAAGCAATGGGCGGAAGGAGATCATCACCGGAATCGAATCACCGACCGGAATAGTGGTCGGGCCGGGGAGCGGATCGACGTTGAAATCGCCGATATCCCCCTCGCCGATCCAGATGCTGTCGATACGGATGGGAGATGCGCCGCGGTTGCGGAGATAGACCACCGAGTCGTGCGTGGTCCCCACCCAGCGCTCCTTCCAGTCGCATCCGTCGATCATCGCCCGGAGCATGTAACCGCTGCCGAGAAGATTGTTGGAGGCTTCAAGGCCATCCTTGTTCTCCAGCAGCACGTCGGAGGAATAACTCTGTTCATCGAGCGGCGCGAAGCAGACCGGAAGCCAGACGGTATCCCCAGCCGGAATAAGGCGGGGGAAGAAGGTCGGGTCGGGAAGGAACGCGGCCGGATCGCTCAGCGTTACCCCCGTGACATGGGCTGTATCCTCTCCGATATTCGTCAGCGGGACGGTTGTGCAGAGCGTATCGCCAACCTGTCGCCGTCCGAAGTCGTAACCGCCGATCGAGAGTCGCGGGTAGATGCCGACGCCATGGACGGCTGCGGTGACGCCGCTGTCCGCGTCGCTGAAGAACCGCACGGTGCCGTTAAACCCGCCGATCTGCGTCGGGGTAAAGCAGATGCTTACCGTGGTATCGGCATTCGGCGGAAGGAGGATCGGTCCCTTCAGCGGAATAGGCATCGCAAAGCCGGCTCCATCGAGCACCGCGCTATCCAGTCTGAGCGTATCACCTCCGGTGCTTCGGACGTGGACATCGAGACAGCGGGTCTTACCGACGCGGAGCGAGTCATATTCCCGGTCAGCCGTCGCGATCATCGGGAAGCTGATCAACGCGCGCATCGGGACACGATAGGTCTGGCAGTTGCTCTTGACGACCATCGTATCGTAGGCTGGCTTCTTGACGATGGTGGCGAAGAGCACCTTCACCTCCAGGCTGTCTCCTGGCGGGATCGACACGGCGGAGGTATAGATTCCATCCAGCAGGAACTCCTTCCGGCGGATGCAGGCCACGCTATCAATGACCAGCGGAGCGGGATTCGGATTTTTGACAAAGAACGAACGGAAATAGGTCTGATTCACCTGCACGCCGCTTAACAACACTTCGCGCTCGCCGAATGCGGGAGGCATCGCGGGCTGAAGATCGACAACGATCGTATCGATGTTATGAGCAAGATCCTCGGCGATAAACCTGGCGCGTCCCGGCAGGAGCGGATCGGCAAGGGCCACGCGCCCGATCGTCAGCTCATCCCCCTTGATCAGCATGGTACGCTGAAAATTCACGTTCTGCGACCATGTTGAATCGAACCAGGCATTGAGCAGCCCGCTCTCGAACGGACCGCTTTCGCTGGCGGTAATGTTGTAGCCGCCGCAGTCCTTGATCGCCTCCAGCACGGGGGCCTTGGTATCGGGGACATCGAACTTTCTGAGCCCCGAGCCTATCGGCCATCCGTAGGCATCGAACGCCCCCAGGCCGTAGACATAACCGCCGAAGAGAGCATCTCCGGCAAGGACATGAGCGCTCCCCTGCCCCACCCTCATCGATGCCCACATCAGATTGGTATTCGGAATGATGCCGCTGGCAAATTCCGGCTGCCCCGTAAGAGGCGCCCCATCCAGCATGATCGTCTCGAAACCCTTCCGCTCGGAGATCAGCGTGATATAGTGGGTCGTATACTGCTGATGATTCTGATACAGCTCATCGATATCCGGCATCGTCTGAAAGATGGCGCCGTTGACGAACTGCTCCTGCGGCGTAATGACCACCATGTAGGGATCGAAGCTCGCCACCACCTTGCGGGATGTATTCCGCGGATCGGCAAGCTGCGATTTTGAATACTGCGCCACCAGCACCGGACGGTCGGCCGTGATCATCGAGACATCCTGAAGATCGAACTCGGCGAATGAGCCGAGCGTCGCCAACACCTGCGTTACCGAGTTGGTCGATGTCGTGAAGGTAATCGACGTCGGCGAGGGATCGGATGAAACGACTCTGACAATATCCCCGCCAAGGCGGCCGCCGAACGGAACAACGGCGTAGACTTTCCCAAGCTCATTCCGAGGAGGGATCATCTCCACGAGATGATTCTTTGACTCCTGGACGATTGGAATGCCGGCGCGGACATGACCGCTCAGCACCCCCACCGGCTTGTTCGCCACGATCTGTGATCCTGTGATATCGCTTTTCCCGCGAAGCGTGCCGCCATCCTGAACTTCCAGCACATCACCGCGCATCAGGGTCCGGGTGAACATCGCCCGATTATTTCCCAGCGTCAGCGTGGCGGGGTAGACATTGACCTGCGTGTTGTCCTCGGCGGCAAGGATTGCGAACTCCCCTCCCCTGGGTTCATCGGAACACGGGCTCTGGGGGTCGAACTGATAGTAATCCAGGGGATAGTTTGCCGTCACATACTCGGTTCCCCAGGAATCCACCGGCAGCGCCAGATAGCCATCCGATGTCTGAAGTTTACTGCTGTAGGAATAGACGCTGATCGGCTTATCCGATCGAAGCTCGATCGCTCTATGCATGACCCGCTCCCCAACGCATTCGAGGGTCGGATCATTATCGATATACGACTGTACCTGAAACGGCTTCAGCGTATAATTGATGACCTGGCCGCCGGGAAGCGTCATCGTCACGGTTGTGGCAAACCGGGATGCGAATGAGAGCCGGAACTGGGGATACGACGCGATTCCACATGTCCTTATCTCGTTCTGCATGAACGTGACGAAGAAGTGGGTCCCCTCGGCATTGGACCCAAGCAACTGGCGCCGTTCTCCGCGCTTATCCACCGTCTGCCCGTGCAAGCACGTGCATGCACCCCCCAGGCAGGAGACCAAAAGCAGTATCAATACGGCTTTCATAGGCAGAACGATCGGTGAAAGAGCTATCGAAATACGATTTCGAGCGCCCTTTGTGGAAGAGTTACGTTACCGAGACGGGCACAGGGGCCAGCGGGGCTGAGACGAGCAGTAGTAGCAGCGAATGAACAATGCAGGTACGTAAGCTACGGTCGATAGATGTCTCTCGGTTCATTCGTGTGTGCAAAGTCGCAGTGTGCTGACCATTGCCGTCCCGTTTCCAGATATCCGGCGCCGGCCCAACGACTCGCCGGAAGAGAAAAATCCGGGGAGTGAATATACGCAACTCACATTTGGATACAAGCCTCCTGGTCAGGGATACGCGTTCTTCCAACAGACTGGAAGTTAAGACCCGCGGTGCCGCATAATGTCGCAGACATTCGCATCGGGAGCCGATATAGTTCATCGGATAATCCCTCCCGGGCCGAGGCCGCTCCCTGAGAAATGAATGCGCCCGTTCCTGTCACGGAAGAACGGGCGCATGTCAATAACTCGGCACGTACTGATTCTCCCGTTACTGCGCTACACCGGACGGGGTCGTAATTTTGACCTGCACGGTACGGTTATAGAATCGTCCCTCGGGGAGTTCATTTGGATAGAGAGCATCAAGCTCACCGACTCCCTTGCCATCCAGACGGGCGTAGGCTCCCGACTTCACGTTCTTCCTGATTCCATCGGTCACCGTCTTGGCGCGTGCCTGCGAAAGCCTCAGGTTGGCGTCGTCCAGACCGACAACGTCGGTATGGCCGATAACGTCGATCTTGGCGCCCGGGCGAACATCGTTATAGATGAACTCGCGGAGGATACGATCGTTGAGAGGGCCGGCCTCGGGGCTGTTGAACTTGAAGAGCACCAGCGAGTAGATATCGCGCGTGGAGTCCAGCAGACGCTCCCTGCGCTTCTCCTCGTTCGTCACGATCTCCACGGGAATCTGGATTTCGGCCGAACGGCACTCCTTTCCATCCTGGCTGTAGACCACAAGCTGCGCGGTGTACGGGGTCTCGTTGTTCGGGATCGAATCCTGATCATCGGCCTTGCCCCAGTTATAGGATGGGGAGACAGCATCGGTCTTGCCAACGTTGTTCATCACATGCCAGATCTCTCCGTTGCGCTTGATCTCAATCGCGCGGCGGGCGATAAGGCCGTCGTTGATGCCGTTCTTCATCTGGAAGTGCATCGTGTCAGGCTGCGGGAACCGGCGGAAGTCGATGTTGACGATTGGCTTCACGATCTCCCAATCATCTGAACGGATCTCGGTGCGACGATTCTCCACGATGCCGAGCGGATCGTTCGGGTTCGATTTTGCCTCCGGGAAGCCTCTCGGCGGAAGGAGCTTGATACGGCTTGGATCGATCTTCCAGATGCTGATCAGGTAATCGTACACCGTCTGCCCGCGCTTGCCGGAGACATCCATCACCTCGCCGATACCGGCCTGCTCGGAGTTGCATCCCACGATCTGGATCTTCGTGTCGGGATGCGTCGTCAGCCGGTAGCCGACGATGTTGAGCATGTGATAATACTTCTGGAGCGTACCGCCGGGGATGGTGGTATCGCTGAACCCGGCCGTCTGCGACGGATCGGTGAAGAGGACATAACGATCCGGGATCTTGGCGCTTCCCGAGTCGAAGAAGACATATGTGAGAAGCGGATAAAGCTCCTTCACCAGCACTTCCTCGATCAGCAGGCCGCGGAAGTCACGATACTTGGCCGGAGCGGTCGGCGGAAGGTTCTGGATGTAGGGCGCAATCTGATAGGTCGCGCTCAGCACCGGCTGTTCGCCCAGCGGGAAGTTCTTCTTGATCTCCAGGTACTTGTCGGTCGCGGGGACGGTAATGGCATCGCTGATGGCGGGATATCCGGCGCTGCGGCCGATCACCCGGATCGTCATCGCCTTGCCGCCGACGGTTACGAACGAGAACTGGCCGGTGGAGGTATTGGTCTTGGAGACATTCAGCGTATCGCCGGTCCCCTCGTTGATAAAGACCAGATCGGCGGGGAGATTTCCCTGCGTGCACTGATCGAACACACGGCCGGTGACAAGCACGTTGATGATCCTCGGCGGCAGAAGGCCGACGAACAGATCAAGCTTTCCGGCATTGTCAAGATCGGTTCGCTCCGAGGAGAAGTAGACGATATCGCCGGCGGCCGGAAGGGTGATAAAGCGCTCATCCTTCGATGTGTTGAACGGAGGGCCAAGGTTCTCCGGCTTCGAAAAGGTGCCGTCCGGCATCCGCTTGGAGACGAAGAAGTCAAGACCGCCCTCACCGCCATGACCTGCCGATGAGAAATAGAGAGCGCCGCTGCCGGCGATGATAAATGGGCTATCCTCCCGCTCCGGCGTATTGATCGGCTCACCGAGGTTCTTCGGCGCGGACCAGCGTCCGTCGCCGCCAAGCGTGGAGACGTAGATGTCGGCATCGCCGTCGCCGCCAAGGGCGCCAGGCCGATTCGACACGAAGTAGAGGGTTTTGCCATCCGAGGAGATCGATGGCTGCGAATCCCAGTACGCGGAGTTGATCTCCGAAACGTTGCGGACATTCTTCCACTCGCTTCCATCAAGCTCCGCCTCGTAGAGATCGCAATCACCGAGACCATCGGGACGATTACATCCGGTGAAGAAGATGGTCTGTCCATCCGCCGCAATCGATGCAACGCCCTCGTTCAACTCAGTATTAACAGGCTTTCCCAGATTAACCGGCATGGAATAAGCCGAATCGAGCCGCTCCTTCTTGGTGGTAAACCAGAAGTCATGCCCGCCTACCCCCCCAGCCCTGTTCGACACGAAATAGAGCGTCCGGCCATCGGCAGTGATGGTGGGAGCATACTCCAGGTCCTTCGTGTTAACCACAAAGCCGACATTCCGAATCTTGAACTTGCTCAGATTGGAGTCGGGACTTGCGGGAGCCGGTGAGGGGTTCTCCGGCTGTGCCAGCAGAGCAGTGCTATGAAAGGCAAGCACTATCAATGTGGCGAACAGCGCAAGCGTCCATCGTACGCCTGGCACGGATGCCATGCGAGAGTCTGGGGAAGCATTTTTCTTCATCGACAATTGTAGAGAAAGGTTAAAACAACGGGAGGAACTCTGAGCGCCCAGGTGAGCTTGATTTGCGCGGAGTTGTAACAGTCGTTGAATTTATATCCTATCCGTAGAAAAGACAACTTGTTTCTCCAACGACACCCCATCTTTCTTTTTCTAAGACGCTCGGGCAAGGCGTAATGTCTCAGCACCTCATGTAAATTCTTCGGAGGCGAGCAGGGAAAACCGCGAGGATACAACCGCTATAGCGGCGGGGGGGTGAATCCCGGACGGCAACGGCCCGGGATCGGATCGGCAACAGGATCGGGGCATCCGGGGATGGATGCGGTGCTACTTCTGCGAGTGGATCGGCGCCTTCATGGGCGCGATGGCCGTCGGGGCCGGCGGTGCAACCGGGGCAAGCGTGCCGGAAATGGTAAGGTCCACCGTGGGATACTCCGGGTCCGTGGTCTTCAGCTTCACGGTTCCCGAAATGCTTTCCTTATCCAGCGGTGTAATATACGCCTTCAACTCCAGTTCCTCTCCCACTTTCAATTCTTTCTTTCCGGTCATGTCGAAACGGACCTTCACGTTCCCCTTTGCAAGCTCCGGAGGGAAGACCGTGAAGGCGGAATCGCCGCTGTTGGTGATGCGCACCGTGGTGGCAGGCATCTCCACCCCCACCTTGCCGTCGATCAACGTGAAATACTGCGATGGGGTGAACATGATGGACTGCTTGATGTTCGCCCTCAGCCTCAGCACTTTCACCGCGGCGGTGGGATCACTCGATGCGATGGTGATCGTCTTTTCCACCAGACCACGCTTGTTTGCCGCATCCACCGTAATGCTGATCTTCCCTATCTCTCCCGGCTCCAGAACCTTCTTGTCGATCGGCGAGGCGGTGCAGCTACAGCTTGGATGCACATCGGTGATATTCAGTTCACCCGCTCCGATATTCTTCACCTCAACAACCGCCGTCAGCTTTCCCGGCGCAACGGTCCCCCAGTCGTGGATATCCCCACCGATGATCTCCAGCTTCCCCTGGGCGCGGGCGGCGGTGGTGATGCATGCCGCAACCAGGACGGCGGAACAGAATATGTGAAACGGTCGAACATTGTTCATCGTTGATCTCTCCTGCGTAAGTCTTGAATATTGATAACGTGATAATTGCGTCAATGGATAGATCCGCCCCCTTCCGTGGGATGGAAGGAAATCGTACGGCAAATATCTCTCCGCGAAGCTCCCGGCGCAAGCACAAGCGCCATCCCCCACCGCTTTCCCGATATCGCTCCAGGTTTCCCCAGGGAACATGCCAGCACCGCCATGCGATGTTCATGATACACGATCACGGGCGAGGATTTGCCGAACCGGCTGATCGAAGTGACGCTAACGGCGCGACGGATATTTGCTCTCTGAAGGCGCCGCATCCCGCGTGGAATCGCGGGCCGAGGAACATCGAGCATCGGGAATGATCATTGCCGTTCGGAATTCATCAGGATGGTCCCGTAACGAAAAGCGCCGGAGGCCCATGCAAGGTCCCCCGGCGCCTGAAATCTACAACCGACGCTGGCCGATTATTTCGGCGAATGGGCCGGTGCCGGCGTGGTCTGCGCGTTCTGCTGTGGCTCGCGCGCCATGGTGCCGGTCACGTTCATGTCCAGCCATGGGCTCTCCTCGGAGGTCGTCTTCATCTTGAATCCGCCCTGCACAAAGCTCTTCTCATTCGGCGTGACATAGGCCTTCAGCTCAAGCTCCTCCCCCGGCTTCAACTCCTTCTTCTGCTTCATATCGAACCGGAGCTTTGCGTTTCCGCGGGTCGAGTCAGGCGGGAAGATGGTGAATGCCTTGTCGCCGGTGTTCTTGATGTGGATCGACGAGGAGGTGGACTCGCTGCCGACCTTTCCCTCGGTCA
The DNA here is from genome assembly GCA_039917235.1 of Kapaibacterium sp. (SeqCode). GTDB lineage: Bacteria > Bacteroidota > Ignavibacteria > OLB7 > OLB7 > JAFDZV01. The sequence goes on from JBDSJW010000246.1 coordinate 14,401, forward strand.
CCGTCAGGTAGGCGGCGGGGGTAACCGTGATCGAGCGCTTGATATTCGCGGTCAGGCGGAGCATGTGGTTGGCATCAGTGCTGTCGCTTGTCTTGATCGTGACGACCTTGGTGATCGGTCCCGACGGGTAGGTGGCGACGTTGATGGAAACATCGAACTTCCCGATCTCCCCTGGCTTCAGAGTCTTCTTGTCGATGCCGTGGGTAAGGGTGCAGCCGCAACCGGGATGCACATCGGTGATATTCAGATCGCCCGTGCCGATGTTCTTCACCTCGATCACCGCGGAGAGCGTGCTTGGGGGAACAGTGCCCCAGTCATGCGTATCACCGCCAACGATCTCCATCTTTCCATTCTGTGCGTGTGCCGCAACGGCGCTGAACGCGACAAGCCCCATGGCCAGGACCCCGCGAAGCAGAAATGCAGGTTTCATGGTATTTCCCTCACTGATACTGATATGAATGAATAGGTACTATGTATACGGGAATCGAAATAGCGCTCATCAATCGGCTGAAGCGTGGGAGATAGTGGTGCGGGACGTGATGTAGTGTCATCGGAAGCGCCCTCCCGGCAATCGCGAAAGGGCGCCCGGCATTGCAGGCAACGGGGTGTTCATGGGCCCTGTTCGGGCACCTCGTTCGTTAATTATGACATACAACTCTACCACTACTCACTCGCCAGCCAGCCGGCGTGGGCGCCATGTCTATTTTAGTGCGATGCCTGCGGATTTACCGGCACGTTCACCTGGGCGGCCGGCGCCATTGTGCCGGTGATGCTCAACTGCACGCTGGGATCATCCTTGCTCGATGTCTTCATGGTGATTGCGCCGTACAGGCTCTCCTTCTCCTTCGGCGTGATATACGCCTTGAGCTCAAAATCCTCCCCCGGCTTCACTTCCTTCTTCCCCTTCATATCGAAGCGAACCGTCACGTTCCCGTTGGAGAACTCCGGCGAAAAGAAGGTGATCGGCCCGTCGCTGGTGTTCTTGATACGGACCGAGGTGACCGATTCCGCCCCCTGCTTGGCATCGTTGATGATAAGCCAGTTGGATGGCGCCACCGCATAGCCGCGCTTGATATTGGCCGCAAGCTGAACCACATGAATGCTGTCCGTGGGATCGCTGGAAGTAACGCGAACGATCTTGGAGATCGGGCCGGCCGGATACGTAGTAACGTTGATGGAGACATCAAACTTACCGATCTCCCCCGGCTTCAACACCTTCTTGTCGATCCCATTCGTCAGAGTGCATCCACACCCCGGATGGACATCGGAGATTGTGAGATCCCCCGTGCCGACGTTTTTCACCTGGATTATCGCCTTGAGGGTATCAGGTTTCACCGAGCCCCAATCGTGCGTATTTCCACCAACGATCTCGATCTTTCCCTGAGCATGCGCGGCGCTTCCAGCCATGGTCGCGAACAGAGCCGCCGCAAATGCTCCACGAAGCAGGTATGCATAGTTCATGAAGATGCCCTACAGGTTGATGTATTGATTGCTGCTATTGTGACTGAGCATGGGGACCGGCACGGAACATATCGGGAGCACGTGCCCCACAAATATGGTATAAGTTCGGAACGATAGCAATCCCCGATCTCATCAATAAGACAGATTGCCGCCGTGGTTGCTTCCCCTCGTTTTACGATACTGATTCCACTCCGACCGGAAAGTTAACGGCTGGTTGAACCCCGTTATCCGATTTCATCCTCTCCTACGACGCTTCACGCCGCCGCCGCGTGTAAAAAAAGAAGGCCCGTTGCCGGGCCTTCTTGCTATGCATCTTCATCGCTCGCTGTTCTTATTCCGTGCAGCCAACCGCCTTCATGTTCTTCCTGGCCTCGGCGTTCTTCGGATCGTACTTCAGCGTCAGCTTGTAGTACTTGCAGGCGTTATCCTTGTCGCTCAGCGACTGGTAGGCAAACGCAACGTAGAGATAGGCCTGGGAGTTCTCCGGGTTCAGCTTCAGCGCCCGCTCGAACTCGGCAATCGCCCCCTTGAAGTCCTTTGCCTGGAACTTCTCGGTTCCACCAAAGAAATACCCCGTCGCCACCTCCTTGGGATCGGTCTTGTCCATGCCGCGATCAGCCATCAGACGGCCGACGGCGGCGGCTTTGCCAAACTGCTTCTGCGAGGCAAACGCGTTCATCAGCCAGAAGTACGGCTGCGACACCGAACTATCCGCGGCAATGGAACCGTTGAACGCCTCGATCGCCTTATCGTACCGCTTCTGCGTAAAGTGCGAAAGGCCGATATAGAGATATGGAGTGCCCTTCGGGGCAGCCGGGCAGGATGCCATGCGCTTCGTGAAGGCGTCGATCACCGCGTCGTATCGCTTCATCTTGTAGAGAAGCTGGCCCAGCGATGAGCTCAAGTCGCAATCCTGCGGGTTGGCATCCACAAGCTTCCGGTAGATATCGATGGCACGTACCGTGTCCCCCCCTGAAAGGAGCATGCTGGAGGCGTAGAACTTGGTTCCCTCAACGCTCATCATCGAATCCCGCACCAGCCCGTACATGTCGCGTGCCTTCGCATAGTCCTTTACGGCATAGTAGCTCTTGGCAATCATCATATGCGCGCTGTCGGCAAAGGCTTTGGAGATCGAATCGGAGCGACCCAGCACCCGCTCCAGCGGCTCCACGGCCTGCTTGAAGTAGTTGCCGAGAAACGCGGCGCGCCCCAGCATCACATCGCCACGAGGATCCTCGGGACGGAGCTTCACATACTGCTCGAACGATCGCCCGGCCTTCTCATAGTCATGGGCCAGCATGAAAATCTCCCCCTGCTCGTACCATGCGCGAGCGTACTTCGGCGAGATCTCCGTGATCTTGTTGAACTGCCTGAGCGATTTGTTGTAGAAATCGTTGGCTTCCTCCTCTGTGGATCGCTTGGCAAGCTCGCGATAGGTCCGCCCCAGCAGCATGCGCGGCTCCACCAGCGATTCATCGAGGGCGATCGCCTCCTCGTACTTCTCCTGCGCCAGCTGATAGATCTGACGGGCGTAGTAGAGATCGCCAAGCGCCACCGCGACGCTTGCCGACGACGGGAACTTCTGCGATGCCTTCTGGAATGTCAGCTCCGCCTTGCTCAGCGAATCGTTGCCGCTGGCGATATAGGCGCGTCCCAGCGCCAGATAGTTCTCAACCGCCTTGTCATCGTACTTCAGGGCCGCCTGGAGCGCTTCGATTGCCCGGGCGTTATCGTGAAGAGCGGAGAGGGCAAGGCCGTACCGGCGGTTGGCTCCGGAGCTCTTCGAATCGATCTGCAGGGCCTGCTGGAAGATCTCGCGGGCACGGGAGGGATCATCAACCTCCATCGCCACATCTCCAGCCTCCAGCAGCACATCCATATCCTTTGGAGATTCCTTTATCGCCAGACGATAGAGCGAATCAGCGGTCTTGTAGTCCCGTTCAGCCGCGGCGGACTTTGCCCGGTCCTGCGCGCTCTGCGCGAAGGCCGGCACCGTGCAAATGAATGCAAAGCCGACAAGCAACGCGGTAAGGTTCGCAGCCCGGCTCATGAGTGTTTGCATAGAGATTTCAGATGAGATAAAATTTGCAAGAGAATCGACCAGAAGGATGACGCTCGATCCGATCAGATTAACGTCGGGATAAATTCGCAAAATGTGACAGCCCGATCACCGTTCGGATTGATCAACTGACGGGAGTTTTTGTAACGCCGCGTAACGCGCCTATGGAGCCTCCGCCGGCATGTTGATCTGGAGCTTGATATTCTCCCCCTGCAAGCCGTGATTTACAAGGTAGGCCTGCGCGTCCGTACTCTTGGAAAGCCATGCCAGAAAGCCGATCGCCAGCGAGTGGCTGGAGGCGAAGGTATACCCCACCAGCGGCTGCTTCATCGGATAGATCCCCGTCACCAGCGATGCCGGATGGATGATCGCGGGGGGATGCACCGTCCGCGTTGAATCGGTGAACCCGATCGCAAGCGTCCTGACAGCCGCGCTGTCGCGATGAGCCGCAAACCAGCCCAGCAGGCCGATCCCGTCGCCGGCGGCCACGCGCTTCAGCAACGAATCGGCGGTGGAGACATACTGCGCCGGAGCCGTGACGTTGGAGTCATGGAGCAGCATGCTCCGCGCGAACGCGAGCGCGGAGGAATTCTGATCGGTCAGAAGGAATCGGACTGCTCCCCCGGCACCGGCACTGTCAAGCCCGGCGGGGCCGCCCCCCGAAAGCGCGGCGCGGAGGCGCTCCATGGTCGTGGTATGGAGTGGCGATCCGTTTGGCACCACCACCGCAAATCCGTCGTGGGCTATCAGATACTCGCTCACCTCGAACCCTCCCTTCTCCGATGCCTGCTTCTCATCCGGAAAAAGCTTCCGCCCGATGACGATCGCGGTGGTCGCCATCGTATCGGCCCCCGTGGTATCATGGACCGGGGAATCGAAAAGGCTCTGCACCGATTTGCGCGCCGAGAGAGGCCGGACCTCCACGTTGGCATTCGGGCTTCGTACCATGAAGGTATCGGCCAGCGCGCGGATCAACGGGGCATAGATCTCGTCGGCATAGACAACCAGCCTGCCGCTGGTCGCGGAGCTGCCGCCCGGGCCTGACGGGCCGCATCCGGCCACCAGGGCGGCCATGACGATGATGGAGAAGAAGAGTGAAGAGCGCATACCATCTCCGTGATTTATCGATTTCATTATTCCCGTTCCTTCCGTCGCCGCTGCGTGAAGGTAACGGCCAGACGATAGATACCGAAGAGGATCATGATCAGCCCGAACACCGTTCGGAGCATCGAGGTATCCACCCGTCCATCTCCCGGAAAGGTGAAATATCCCACCAGAATCAAAATGCCCATGATCACCATCAGCCCGCCAAGGGCGCAGCGGAACCAGAAGATACCCGGACTCATGGTTAAAACTCCCATTATAAGATTATCGGGCCGGACCCGGAATTAAACGCGCGTAATATCCGGCATTCATCCACGGCTCACGGCAACGTATACGCCAGCGGACCGACGGTTACAGCCGCCGATGGTTAATGCGTCGAAAGCTTGAAGGTTACCGGGATCTGCACCCAGAGCATGACTGGCTGATCATGCTGCATCGCCGGGGTGAACACCGTCTCCGTCACCGCCTTGACCGCAGCGGGAGTCAGCAGCGGATCATCGCTCCTATCGATGCGCGTTTCGACCACATGCCCCTGCCTGTCAATAAGAACGCGAACAAAGACCCTCCCCTCGATATTGTTCCGCCACGCGTCTTCAGGATATTGAATCCGGCGTTGCAGATCCGCCTGATCCCACGTGGGATCCTTGTCTACCATGATAAATTCATCAGGCCCATCCTGCTTCGCTGCGTTGCCGGGCTGCGCGGCCACATCGGATTTCGGAGTGTTCTGTGATCTTCCGTGGGCACAGCCCGCCAGAAGCAGAACGCCGCAGAGAACGAGAGGATATGAGTATCTCATGGAAGGATTGAGTTTGCCGATGCCATCCCGCGGCTCCGGTTCAGGAATATCAACGCGATGCGTTTCATCGCACTCTCCAGCGTTAATTAGAAAGCTTAAATGTGATTGGGATGGAGACCCAGACGGCAATCGGTTTGCCATCTTTCATCGCAGGGGTGAAGGATGTATGGGTCACTGCCTCGATCGACGCGTCATTCAGCGATGGATGATCGCTCCTGTCGATATGTGTTTTTACTACATGCCCATCCCTGCCGATCAGCGCCCGAATTATAACCTGGCCCTGGATATTATTCCGCTGTGCAAGTTCAGGATACTTGATCCTGCGCTGTAAATCTGTCTGGTCCCACACCGGCTCCTTATCCACCTGCACAAATTCATCCATATCGGGATAGTGTTCCTCGGCGCTGGGTTTAGGGGATGAAGGTTCAGGCGTCGCGACGGATATCATAGCATAGACTTCGATGTGGCCGACGCGCTTTCCCTTCACCGATTCTATCCTGAATGAAACATCGTACCACCTTGCAAGATTCGAAGTATTATCGAGCGTTTCCGTAATAATGAGCTTACGATCAAAGGCCCGCAACCCGCGCCTGACCGCCTCGGCCAGCACTTCGCTGCTCCCCGTGCCGATACTCACATGAGCAGGCTCCGCCTGGGTCGCGGGAAACCACTTCAACGTCACAGATCCCGTAGCTCCCCCCTTCAGCGCCGCCTTCGGATAGATGATGTGATGTTTAAGCAGGTCAGCATCCAGGCCGGTTGATGCTTTTTTTGGAGCGTTCTGGGATGTTCCCCGCGTGTATCCCGCCAGAAGCAGAACGCCGCACAGAAGGAGGAGATGTGAATACTTCATTTGAATATCAGGCTTGAGGGAATTATGGAATTGAATACGCGGTTCGAGCGCTGGTTGATATGCGAACATTTATTCATCTTCAACCATCACGCGCACGACCCGGCTAAACCGGCAAAACTACAACTGCCACGGAATTGATCGCAGCGATTTCGCGAACAGATCGATAATCACTCCCCGCCACCCGCCGCGACCGGGGTCTGGTTGGAGAGGCTGAAGAGGACCGGTATCACTATCCACATATCAACCGAGGAGCTATGCCGTATCGCGGGGGTGAACGCCGTCCGCCGGATGGCATCGCGCACCGCCTCGTTCAGCATGAGATTGCCTCCGGCGTCATCTCTGATTTCGCTGACCTTTCCATGTTTGTCGATCAGAACCCGCACCTCCGCCATCCCCTCAATCCCATTCCGCCGAGCGATTTCGGCCCCATCGGTTGCGCCCGCGTGGAGAAGGAAGCAGCACAATCACAAGGAATCGATATCCCGATTCCGCTCGCATACTATATCCGCTCATTGACAGGCCTGGGCCGCATGGATGTTTATCGCGCCGATCAGTTGGCGAGTTTGAACGTCACGGGAATCTGTACCCAGACCGCCGTCGGGATTTTATTCTGGGTGGCGGCGGTAAACCGGGTCTCCCTGATCGCTTTGAGCGCCGCGTCCGTCAGCATCTGATTATCCGAATGATCCACATGCGTATCGGCCACCCGCCCCTCCTCGTCAATCAGCGCGCGCACAACCACTGTTCCCTGAATGTTGTTTCTGGCGGCGATATCGGGATAGGTGATATGGCGCTGGAGATCGGCGGGGTCCCATGCCGCATCCTTCTCAACCGCGACAAAATCCCCCAGTTCAGGATGATGTTTTGGTGATTCCAGATGAGGGATGGAGGTGCCAACGATGTCACTGGATGGGTCGCCGATGCCGCCGCCGCCGCCAAGGGACATATCACCGATTGCCGGCCCATCTCCGCCGCCGGGCGTCATGATATCCACATCCAAGTCGGAGATCAGGCTGGTATCGTTGGATACGACCGGCGTTCCACCGGCGCTTCTGACCCGCGGTGTGCCGCTCCTCACCACCCTCGGGCCGCCCGCCGATGGTTCGTTAAGGATAGTCGGAGCCAGTGGATAAATGGGGCCGTAGGTGCCGCTGGGCTTATGGCCGCGCTCGGTCAAAACCGGCTCGGCACGGCCGATGTTGACACAGACGAGATAGAGGGCAACGATCGCCCCGTGAAACGCGATTGAAAGCACCAGCGCGGTGCCGAGATTGCGATTATATGCGCGCTTCAGATCGGACGCGCCATAGCGTAATGATTCCCTGGTTCCCATATCCGCTCCTCCTGTTCAGTGGTTTCGCGTTCGTGAATTCGACCTCGGGGGCCATCGGCCGTGGCCTCCGTTTCGATGATATGCACTCCTTCCATCTCGTCCTTATCAACAGATCATCATCTCCATCGACATTTACATCGCTCGTAAAAACGCGAGCCTTTTCCATGACCGGTGGCAGTATCCCCGCGATTCCAATCATTCCGATGGAATGGTCGCCGACAACGCCTCGGAAAGGGCATGGCAATTCCCTCTCACGAACGATGACGTCCGCGAGCCCGGGATCTGCCGAGAGTTCCATGACAGGCTATTGTGCCATGGTGGTTGAGAAGATGAACATCGTCCGACGGCGAAACTGCCATCCATCCGGCGGGGTTATCTCCGGGAGGATTTCCCGTCGCCTCCGCGTTCCAGGCTTGTCATCGCGGGATAAATGATCTTCCCCGCGCGATAAGCGTTCGCACCCATATCGTCCTCCTTCCGTGGTAAGCGGGGCCGACGCGGCGCTTCTGGGTCACCCTCTTGCGCCAGTGCCCTCCGGAGGAGGGCACTGGGCAGGTTGTCATCAACCTCTTGATCAGTTGGTGATCTTGAAGGTTACCGGGATCGAAACCCAGACCATCACCGGGGCATTGTTCTGGATTGCCGGGGTGAACGTCGTGGCCTTCACGGCCTCCAGCGCGGCGCCCGTCAGAAGAGTATTATCGGACCTGTCCACGCGTGTCTCCGCGACCTTGCCACGTTTGTCGATCAGGGCACGGATAATCACCATTCCCTCGATGTTGTTCTTCTGAGCGATCTCCGGATACTTGATCCGGCGCTGCAGTTCCCCCTGATCCCACACGGGATCCTTCTCCGTGGCGATGAATTCTTCGGGATCGGGGATCCTCTCAACGTCCTTAACATGCACTTCCTTATCTACCGGGATTGCAGTGCCAAGGCCATCACCATCGGTCTTGGGACCGAAGCCCGTACCATCGCCCCCCTCCGGGCTAGCCACGGCAACTTCGTCGGTGTTCGCGAACTCCTTCACGTCCGGGGAGATCAGCGCGTCGGGGACAGCCACCGGGGTTCCGGCGCGGCTGGCAACGCCACCACCACCACCACCGCCGGTCTGCAACTGCGGCGGGATCATCGGAGGGGGCGGGGCAGGCGGAACATCCTCGACCGGAGGAGGCGCAACCGTCGTCAGCTTGATCTTGGCGACTGGGGCGACCTTGCCGACCGTATCCGCCTGAACATTGGTGACGATGACATAAAGGAAGATCAGCGCCAGGTGAAAGGCGATCGATATTCCAAGCGCGGTGCTGAGATTACGGTTATAAACCCGCTTCAGTTCGATAGCACCATACCGTATTGATTCCTGGATACTCATCTATCTGCTCCTGTCTAGTTGTTCTCGCCTGCTGCGTTCCTGTCATTCCCGCGCCGGGGCGCGTCTCGTTCATTCGTATGCTACAGCGCTGTAATCGCCGCCTTATCCTCCGGCGTCATCGCGACAATCGCGAATTTCCGTTCGCGCTTCCCCGCGGCTACCCCCTGCTGCTTGTACTTGGTGGTAAGCTCCCCCTCGGCGATGTTCAGCTCGTCAAGAACCTTCACAAGCTGCGAATACTTCGCCACGGGATCCACCTTCAACGTCGTGATCAGCGCATTCCCCTTCTCCGTATTTGCCTGCACCGCGAAGGTTCGCACCTCCTCAGGCTTCAGCGCCACGATGGAAGTACCGCTGGCTCCACGCTGATAGAAGATCTTCCCATCCCCCCGAACCATAATCGTCAGAAGATCGGATGCCTTGACATCGATCGGCACCTCGAGGTTCGGCGGCACGGAGATCTCCATGATCTGCGGCTGCGCCATTGTCGTGGCAAACATGAAGAAGGTCAAAAGGAGGAACGCCACATCCACCAGCGGGGTCATGTCCAGAGCGAACCCGATGCGCTTCGGCTTTTTTACGCCACCGGCCTTTTTGTGACTCCGTCCGCCGCCACCTAAATCGACTGAACTCATTGCTTCTACCTCTGTATAAGTCAGTAATCGTTTATCCGGGCCCTTCCCCGTGGCCCCCTTCCGTTATCGAAGAGGGCCTGTACGGAATCGGAATCTTCATCGGGCAATCTCATCCGGCGGCGCCGTTACCCGGCCGCCTTCTCTTCCTTCGTGGCATCGGCGCCACTGACGGTGACGAAGTTGAAGATCGTGGCCCCCTGCGAGCGGAAGGAATCCATCACGGTCTGGATCCGCCCGTAGCTTACCCGCCTGTCGGCATCGATCGCGAACTTGATCTTGGGGTCCTGACGGCGGGTTGCCAGCACCAGGGTCTTCAGCTTGTTCGTGTCATCCTTGGTCAGCTCAAGCTGTGCCCGGCGCAATGCATCCCCTCCGATCCCCTCCACGGCACCGTAGATCGCTGAACGATCCTTCTCGTTGGTCACCGCGTAGGCCATTATCGTATCGTTCGTCTTCGGGTCGATGCCGATCTTGACGATCGCGGTCCCCGCGTCGGGGAGCCGCGTGGTATCGGCCGAGGCGGCCGGACGCTTGATCTCGTACTTCTGCTCGTTCTCGGCGTCCGATTTAAACTTCGCCGTGAACATGAAGAAGGTCAGCAGCAGGAACGCGACGTCCACAAGAGGCGTCATATCCAGCTTGAAGCCGACCCGTTTCGGTTTATGTGTCATGCGTCGTTTCTCTCAATAACGTGTTTGAAATGCCGGACGGAACCGTTCAGCTTACTTGGTTTTAACCGTCAGGATTTCCATCATCGACAGGGTAGCTTCCTCGATCATATAGACGAAGTTGTCCACCCGATTCGTGAAGTAGTTATAGGCGACGATCGAGAGAATTGCGGCCATAAGACCCCCCGCCGTGTTGATAAGCGCCTCGGAGATACCAACCGAAAGCTGCACCGCCGATGCCGCCTGTCCGGCCTTCGCGAGAGCCTGGAAGGCGCGGATCATGCCAAGCGTGGTTCCGAGAAGTCCAATCATCGTGGAGATGGAGGCGATGGTCGAAAGGGCCACCAGGTTCTTTTCGAGAAGCGGCGTCTCAAGGCCGGTGGACTCATCCACGGCGCGCTTTACCTCGGCCAGCTTCTTGTCCGTGTCGTACGTGCTGTCGTTGCGGACCTGCTGGTAGCGCTCAAGGCCGGAGCGGAGGATGTTGGCGGCCGAACCACGCTGCTTGTTGCACTCGTCGATGGCGGCGTCCACGTTCCCCTGCATCAGATGATCCTGTACCCGCTTGATGAAACGGGGAAGGCTGCCGCGACCCTGTGCCTTCGTCAGCGAGAGAAGGCGCTCGATGATAAAGGTGATAACCATCAGCGTCAGCCCCAGAAGGATAGCCACGAGATAACCACCGGTGTACACCGAACCGATCAGATCGCCCGGCTTCGGCTCGGTCTTCTCAGCGTTGTTAAAGTGGCTTGGGTGCCCGAAGACGAAGAGGTAAATCACGAAGGCAACCGCAAGGCAGGCGATAACCACGCCGATGACGAAGAACTTGCTTTTCATAAATCTCCCAATGAGTTGGAATAAGGTTAAGGATTTTAAATGTCGATTGTCGGTACGATCGCTGCGAAACTACCCGCGAGCGGTCCCGGCGGTTACTTGCCGGCCGCCATCATCTGCGCCACACCATCTTCACGAGTCGAGTAGATGTTGAAGACCAGCGTGAGCTTCGTAATCACGAAGATACTCTCGATGTTCTTCGAAACATTGCAAAGACCGATCGACCCTCCCCGCTTCGAGAAGTTCGTGTGCCCGGCGATCAGCACACCGAGCGCGGTCGAGTTGAGATAGGTCGCTCCGGCAAGATCGATGAGCAGCTTCTTCGTCTCATCCTTGCTCTCCTGCGTCAGGGCGTCGCGCAGATCCTCGGTCTCCTGCCCTCCGATAAACTCCCCATGCAGAGCGAGGATGGTCACATCTCCCTGTGTTGTCAGCTTTACCTTGGGTCCCAACATTATCGTCCTGCTTTGTTTATGTGTATATAGAATACCGTACCAAGATCGAATCGGCGAAATTGAAGGAATAAAAGATATTCCTTCTTGCCGGGTACTGCAAGAAACCAATTGGTCACGTTTAACTCCTGCATTTTGCAGGAGTTACCGCCGCCGCCCCAACTCCATCCTCCCCCATTCGGCCGATCCCATCCCCGTCAACCCGCGGAATTTCTCCTCAAAGCCCCCCGATGAACCAACCGAACCGAGGAAGGAAAGCACGCTCCCCTGCCCCACCGACTCGATCAGCCGCGAGGCCAGCCGCCGAGATGTCCCGTATGCCGACCGGATCGTGGGCTGAAGGCGGGCGCCCGTCAGCGAATCCTCCAGCCTGTCGAGCCGGGTAAAGGTAAGCCGCTCGGGCTGCATCTCCCCCGCCACCAGCATCGCCATCCCCTCGTTCAGCCATCGCGGAAGCCCTCCGCGGGCCGCCTCCGCAAGGGCCACATGCGTCAGTTCATGCCGGAGCGCCCGCGTCAGTTCGCCGCGCCGCAGAAGCACGGCCATCGGCTGCAACTCGATTCTGGTGCCGACGGCGGCGGCCAGATTGAACCGGGGGACGCCGGCCGCGCCCGCAAAATCAGCCGTGGAGGCGTGGGAGCGGGCATCCACCCTGGCGGGCATTCGCAGCCCGTACCGCTGAACATCGCGATAGGCGGATTCCAGTTCATCGAGCAGCCTTCCGACATCGCCGCCGGCGGGAGCTGTCAGAATGAAGTGCGCGGATTGATATCGTGCCCCCCATGCGTCCCCCCGCGTAACGAGGAGAAACGGCAAAAGTAGCAGAAGCGTGCGGAACCGGAGCATCAGATTTTCGACTCCAGCAGAAGAGTGAACGGCCCCTCGTTGACAAACGCCACATCCATCATCACCCTGAACCGTCCCGTGGCAACGCGATCAGTGCCGATCAGCCCCCGCAGTTCC
>JBDSJW010000247.1:0-6266 GCA_039917235.1 Kapaibacterium sp. (SeqCode)
CGCATGTCGAAAACGGCATGTTCAACTTTGCGCTGGTCGGCCTTCCCGACAACGCCGTGCGGGAGAGCCGCGAACGCGTCAGCGCCGCCATCAAGAACAGCGGGCTTGCCATGCCTATCCGACGCTACACCGTAAACCTTGCCCCCGCCGATGTGCGGAAGGAGGGCTCCGGGTTCGATCTTCCGATCGCGCTTGGAATTCTGGCCGCCACCGGCCAGATCGTCGGCGAACTGCTGCGCGAAACGTTGATCGTGGGGGAGCTGGCGCTGGATGGGGCGCTCCGCCCGGTTCACGGCATCCTTCCGGTTGTGCTGGAAGCACGCGCCCAGGGGCTGCGACGCATCCTTCTCCCCCGCGACAACGCCGATGAGGCGGCGCTGGTCGATGGCGTTGAGGTGATCCCGCTGGAATCGCTCCGCCAGACTTCCGAGTTTCTGAGCGATGGGCTCGCCATCGGCTCCCATCGCGTGGATCGCGAACTTCTCTTCCGCCACCGCGATGATGCGGGCATGGATCTCTCCGATGTGAAAGGGCAGGAGAATGTGAAACGGGCGTTTGAGGTGGCCGCCGCCGGCGGTCATAATGTGATCATGGTGGGGCCTCCCGGCGCGGGGAAGACGATGATCGCCAAGCGCATCCCCACCCTCCTCCCGCCGATGACGTTTGAGGAGGCGCTGGAAACCACCAAGATCCATTCGGTGGCCGGCATCCTCCCCAAGAACACGCCGCTGGTGGCGTCACGACCGTTCCGAAGCCCGCATCATACCATCTCCGATGCCGCGCTGGTGGGCGGCGGGCTGGGGGTGGCACGCCCCGGGGAGATATCGCTGGCGCATCACGGCGTGCTCTTTCTGGATGAGCTGCCGGAGTTCGCGCGGAATGCGCTAGAGGTGCTCCGGCAGCCGCTTGAGGATAATCGCATCACCATCTCCCGCACAAAACTCAGCCTCACATTCCCCTGCAACTTCATGCTCGTCTCCAGCATGAACCCATGCCCGTGCGGCAACTTCGGAAACCCGAACACCGATTGCACCTGCTCGCCGCCGCAGATCCAGCGGTATATGTCCAAAATCTCCGGGCCGCTGCTGGACAGGATCGATATCCATGTGGAGGTGTCGGCGGTGAAGTATCGTGATCTTGCCTCGAAGCGGAGCGGCGAAAGCTCCGCGCAGGTGCGCGAACGGGTGATTGCCGCGCGCGGCGTGCAGGCGGAACGGTTCGGCCGGCACGATGGAATCTACAAGAACGCCGACATGGGCTCGCGCGAGCTTCGCGATTTCTGCGGCCTGGATGCCCCCTGCCAGGATCTCCTGAAAATGGCGATGTCCAAGCTGGGCCTCTCCGCCCGCGCGTACGACAAGATCCTGAAGGTCTCCCGGACCATCGCCGATCTGGCCGGCGCCGAAGCCATCCGGCCGGAACATCTCTCCGAGGCAATTCAGTATCGAAGCCTTGACCGGCAGTTCTGGAACGTCTGATCCGCCACGCGCGTTTCTGGTATCACGATTGCGCTGGATTCCCGGCAACCTCCTGACCGCGCAACGCACGTTCCGGGTGCTGATCAACAACGCCGGCGTCATCCAGATAGGGCTGATGGAGGAGATGACCGAGGAGGGTTTCCGTGAGGCGATGGATGTCCATTTCTGGGCGCCGCCGCACGCCACGCTGGCGGTGCTGCCGGATATGAAGCGACGCGGCCGGCCATGGAGAAGAACGAAATCGCAACGGCGCATTGATATAGGAGCCTACATCTGATGAAGCAACGCAACCGACACTTCTGGATTTGCATCTCGCTTATCCCCCTCCTGATCGGCTGCTCCAAACCGCCCCCCGGCAAGGGGGCGGGGGAAGTATCGGCAACGCCCGACAGCAGCGTGCGGTTCAGGGTGGAAACGGTCGCCGCCGGACTGGAAATCCCCTGGGCAATGGCCTTTCTCCCCGATGGCAGGATGCTTGTCACCGAGCGGCCGGGACGCATAAGGATTGTGGAGAATGGAGCGCTTCGCCCCCAGCCGATCGCGGTGATACGGGAGGTGGAGCAGGTCGGCGAGAGCGGTCTGATGGATCTTATCCTTGATCCGGGCTTCGCGCGGAACGGGTTTATCTACATCTCCTACGCCTACAGCGGCGATGAGCAGCATGTCCGCGTGGCGCGCTACCATTTCGACGGCAACGCGTTTACCGAGCCAAAGACGCTGATCGAGGGGATTCCGGCGGCGAAAAACCACGCGGGATGCCGCCTTGGATTCGGTCCCGATGGAAAGCTCTACATCACAACCGGCGATGCCACCAAAAAGGAACAGGCGCAGGATCTGAGCACGCTCGGCGGAAAAACCCTCCGCATCAACGACGATGGAACTGTTCCCCCCGATAATCCGTTTGTCGGTCAGGCGGGGGCACGGCCGGAGATCTGGAGCTACGGCCATCGCAACTCGCAGGGGATCTGCTGGCAGCCGGGAACGGGGCTGATGTTCCAGTCGGAGCACGGCCCTTCGGGAAACGACGCGCCGGGGGGTGGGGATGAGGTGAATATCGTGGAGCGGGGGAAGAACTACGGCTGGCCGATTGTCCATCATCGCGATGCGCGGCCGGACATGGTCTCGCCGCTGCTGGAGTATACGCCGGCGATCGCCCCGGGGGGCGCGATGTTCTATACCGGAAAGCTCTTCCCGGCATTCAAGGATAATCTTTTCTTCGCCGGGCTGGTTGGGGAATGCCTGATGCGCGTGGAGTTGCACGGTCACGCGGTTGTGAAGGAGGAAAAGATTCTGCACAAGACCTACGGCCGCATCCGCGATGTGATAACCGGGCCGGACGGCGCCATTTATTTCTGCACGTCCAATCGCGACGGTCGCGGCTCCCCCACCGACAACGACGACAGGATTCTGAAGCTGGTGCCGGAGAAATAAGCGACGTACTAAAGGATCTGCCCGGCACGGATTTGGTGCCGGCCAGCGGAAAGCCGTCTGGCGATCAATCCGATCAGCCGGCAAACGGAACATCAATCGAACAAACGGAATATCATCCTATGCACACGCCCGATGGAGAGAATGAGCATATCAACAAGCTCGGTGAGCTTATCAAGGATATCAGATTTGCGATGCTGACCACGATCTGCGACGACGGATCGCTTCGCAGCCGGCCGATGACGACACAGGAGATGGAGTTCGACGGCGATCTCTGGTTCTTCACCAGCGATGCAACGCCGCTTGTCGGCGAGGTAAAAAAGGAGAATCACGTCAACGTGAGCTATGCCGATGCCGACGATAACCGCTACGTTTCGGTCTCCGGCGTCGGGGAGATGGTACACGACCGGAAAAAGATTGAGGAGCTCTGGAACCCCGCCTACAAGGCATGGTTCCCCAAGGGGCTGGAGGATCCGAACATCGCCCTGATCAAGGTCCATGTGGAGAACGCGGAATACTGGGATTCCCCATCGAGCAAGCTGGTGGCGCTGGCGGGCTTTGTCAAGGCGCTGGCGACCGGAAAGCAGTACGATGGCGGCGGCGAACATGAGAAGCTGGAGCTGTAATGGCCGGCGTTGAACCATCAGGCCGTTCCGCGGATGATGATAGTGTCGGGGGACAGTTCAAACGTCCCCCGACACCACGTCAAACGCATCAGTTATTCGACATCCTCCCGGCCACATTTGCCACAACCGCCACCAGCTCGAACGGTTCGGCCGGCTTTGCCACGTGCATCTGAAATCCCGTCAGAAGAACGCGACGGCGATCCTCCGAACGCGCCAGCGCCGTCAGCGCCACGGCCGGAATCCTTCCCCCCTCGCTCGCCGGAAGAGCGCGCACCGCCCGGATAAGATCGTAGCCATCCCGTTCGGGCATGCCGATATCGCTCACCAGCACCGCGGGGCGTGCTTCCCGCACAAGCCTCAGCGCCTCATCCACCGAGGCGGCCGTAAACACCTCCGCCCCGGCCGATTCCAGCACGCGCCGCACAAGATCGCGCGCGTCCGGCTCATCATCCACCACAAGCACACTGATCCCTTTCAGCGACGGCAGCGCGTATTCGACGGGCGCCCCTGTTTCCACCTTCGGATGCTGGCGATCCACATCTTCCTCCGAGTGAACAACCGCAAGCGGCAGGATCACCGTGAAGGTGGTTCCCAGCCCGGTTCCGGGGCTGGCGACCGTGACGGTGCCGCCGTGCATCTCCACCAGGTTCTTGACAATCGCCAGCCCAAGCCCAAGCCCGCCGTGCGACCGCGTGGTGGAGGAATCCTCCTGCCGAAACCGCTCGAACACATGCGGCATAAACTCCGGCGATATCCCCTGCCCCGTATCGCCAACGGTGATCTCGATATAGGAGTTCACCTTCTTCAGCACCACCTGCACCATCCCGCCGCGAGGGGTGAACTTGATGGCGTTGGAAAGGAGATTCCAGATGATCTGCTGAAGCCTGCTCGCATCCCCCATCACCGGATCGGTGAACCGATCAAGCACCTTCTGCAATCTGATCCCGCGAGCGTCGGCGGCGAGATGGATCGTTTCCAGCGCGGCTTCCATCACCGGATGAAGATCGACCCGGCGAACATCCAGACGAATCTTGCCGGAGGTGATCCGGCTCATATCCAGAAGGTCCTCGATAATCTGCGTCTGAATGCGCGCGTTCCGCTCGATCGTCTCCAGCCCCTGCTCCAGCGCATCAGGCTCCAGCCCTCCGCTCCGAAGCAACTGCGACCAGCCGAGGATAGCATTCAGCGGCGTGCGAAGCTCATGCGAGAGCGTTGCAAGGAATTCATCCTTTATCTGCCCCACATGCTCCGCCTGGCTTCGCGCGGCACGTTCCCGCTCCAGCAACCTGATCTTCTCCTCCTCCGCCACGATCCGATTGTGAATATCCACGCACGATCCGATATAGCCGGTGAACTCCCCGCTCCGGCCGTGCAGAGGAATGCCGCTGTCCAGAATCCAGCGATACTCACCATCGTGGCGACGGAGACGGTACTCCATGCTGAATCCCTGGTGGGCGGCGAAGGCCGTGGTGTAGATCTCCAGGCAACGCTCGAAATCATCGGGATGAACTCCCTCCACCCATCCATTGCCATATTCCTGCGCCATGGTCCGGCCGGTGAAATCGAGCCACGGCTTGTTGAACCAGGTGTAGAGCATATCGGTTCCGCTGATCCAGAGGAGCACCGGCGCCTGATCGGCCATATGCTTGAACTGCTCCTCGCTGTCGCGCAGAGCATCCGTCGCGATATTCCTCTCCGTCTGCCGGGTCAGGACAAGATCGGAGATATCGGAATACCAGGCGGTAAGCCCCCCGGCCGATGGATATGCCCGCACATCCACCCACTTCCATGCCCCGTGGACAGTCCGCGCCTCGAACCTGATTGCTCTCTGCTCATTCATCGCCCTTCGAAGCTCCCGCTCCTGGAGCGTGCCGGCCAGCGCCGGAAAAATCTCCCAGATCACCTTTTCGAGCAGATCCTCGCGACGCATTCCCGTGTATTCCTCGAACCTTGAGCTGACATACGTGTAGTGCCAGTCAGCATCGAGCGCGAAGAATGGATCGGTCACCCGTTCCAGAATATCCTTCAACTGTGACTCGGAGACCGCGGAGGATCGCGCTGGTTCCTGGCCGGCCGTCGAATCCGGCCGATCATCGAGAATATCTTCTATCATGAACAGTTCCTGTTTTCATTCTCGTTCACCGAACAGCCACGAACCCGCATGGCTGTTCATAGCAGACTGTTGAATTACTTCCGGCACTCAGACTGTTCAAGGACGATCAGCCGCACGGCGGCCGAATCTGAGCGAATGAGGCGGCCTTCCGGACGCCGCAGTGAGCGAACGATGAATGTCGGGGGACGTTTCAAACGTCCCCGGACGCCGCGGATGACGTCCTTCAACAGTCTGATAGGCGACATGGGTCGCCCGTGAATACATAACGGGGTACGAATCGATGTATAGAGGCGGCGGGGGGGATGCCGTCCATGCTGCGGAACCAGCGATCAGGGCCGCCATGAGGAGGAAGAATTTCCATCATGAAAAACCCGAATCTCGGCCGAATCCGTCGCCATGCTCCGGGTATGAGAGTATCAACGGTCTGATGCGCTGGAACCATCGGAGATATTTCGCATTTGCCTCACGCGGGCCGGCTGGGAAACGGGGTGCGGCCTGGTCGGGTAAACAGGGAAAATATTTCAGAAGCAATTGTTATCATTCATCCATAATTATGCCGCGAATGCCCCTCTCCCCCCTTTGCGTCCGAATATTTTTCACCATGTCGCAATCATCCTCTTC
>JBDSJW010000248.1:0-11345 GCA_039917235.1 Kapaibacterium sp. (SeqCode)
TTTCACAGGTATAATCTCGAGACCGTCCGCCCCGTCATCACGGTTTCAAACGAGACACAGTACAACATCATCCACCTGGAGGCGGAGAAGCCGATCGTGGTCTACTGCTTCTTCGCGGTAAAGCAGAGCTGCGAGGCGTGGACGCCGATTCCGGTGGAGCAGTGGGGATTGGAGTACAACGTGGCGGCGACCCCCGGAAGCTTTGTCAACGATATCGGGATCGCCGGCGAAGTCTCGGTCCCGCTCTATCCCAAGCCGGCGCCGGCGGAGTTTATGATCATCGCCGCGTACGACAACACAAACGTGGATATCGAAGACTTCGGGCGCACGCTGGTGGGCCGTGACGGACATCCGCTCCCCGGAACCCAGCGGCGAATTACGCTGAGCGCAAACCAGTGCTATCAGTTCCAGAGCTATATCGACAGCAGCAAAAAGGCCGACAGCACCGGATCGCGCTGGCCTTCCTCCGATATCGCCGGCGTCAGGATCAGAGGGGATAAGCCGATCGGGGTGATCTCCGGCAACACCAGGACCGCGCGCGCGGCAGCGGAAAGCCCGCTGGGGAACAATGTCTACAAGAACATGCTGATGGAATGGCTTCCCCCCTCCGAGCAGCTCGGAACGGAGTTCGTCTATCTCCCCACATGGGACAGCCACCGCCCCGGGATCAATGCCCCGGCGGAGCGGGGGGGGGAATATGTCCGGGTCTACAGCAGGGATGCGTCCCCCCTGAAAGGGTATTACCGTCAGCCGGGAGCCGCATCCACCGTAAACTTTTCAGTAGCGCGCGATACGATGAGCGAGTTCTTCTACGGGGAGGCGCAGGCGGTCTATTTCAAGACCGAAAGCCCGGCGATGGCGATGATGAACTCCTCGGCAATCACCCATCTTGATGGATCAACCCCCTGTTTCGGGGGCATTCCCTGCCTTAGCTACAGCGCCTGGGCGCCGTACATGGTGGACCTGACCCCGCGCGAGCAGTGGACCACATTTGCCCCATACTACGCGCCCAACACCGTGGGGAGCATGCAGCACTATATCAATGTGGTCTGCGATACGAGCGATCAGAAGAATATCTACACCGAGCAGGGGACGCCGTTTCTCTTTATGCGGAAGATCCCCGGCACGGGCCTTATCTGGGGCTCGCAGAGCATTTCCGCGGGACAGGATCACTATCTGGAGGGGAAAAACGGCGCCAGGTTCTCAGGGTTCGTTTATGGCCTGCTTGCGGGGAGTGAGCAGTATAAACCGGGACCGGGACGGAACAGGAAGGGGGATGATGGATCGATACTCGGCGGTGACAGAGAAGGATCGGCAACCGCTCTCGTTCCGGCGCAATACGAGGAGTACAGTGCCCTTTCGTACGGCTATCCGCTTGTTCCCGAGCGTCGCGTGCTCAAAGACGCGGACATCCTGCAAATCGATACGGTGATGGTCTGTCCCAAGCTCCATATCTCCATCAGGGCGCTTAACCCCGATCCAGCCGGCCTTCGCTCGATTTCGATCGACCCAAGCTCGGTCATCAACGCAAAGCTTGTTCCGATCGATCCAGCCAGCATGGCCGATATCATCGGCAAAAACCACGCAACCGTTGATATCGTCCCGGTCAACCCGCTGAAGGATGCGGTTGCCACGATCATCATCAAGGACCGCACCGGCAAGATCTGGTACATCTACTACAGCTATCAGGCGGAATACCTCGACATGGATAAGGATTCGGTCAATTTCGGTGAGGTGACCAAGGGGCAGTCGATGACGACGACGGTCACCTTTACCAACCCGCTTCCGCGCGATGTGAAGGTGTATGATATGAAACTGACTTCCGGTCGTGATGGCTTTACCATCGTCAGCACCGACCCTGCTCCGCCGGTTACGCTGAAGCCCGGCGAGACGATCAAGGTCGTTGTGCGAATCGATGCGAATATCGACAACAAACTCTATGAGGATTCGCTGAAGGTGATGCTCGGCTGCGTGAGCATCGCGATTGGGTTCAGCGCGGAGACGGTCCAGCCGATGATCACGATCAATGATGCCGACTTCGGATTCATGGTCGAAAGCGATCCGGTCAAGGCTAAACAGATCGATATCTGCAACATTGGCCGCGGCTTTATCCGCTTCAGGCCGGACACCAGCAATGCTGCCTCCCCCGATGTGCTGACATGGCTGGAGAGGAACTTCACCGTCCCGCAGTCCACGCTCGACAGCCTGAAGAGCATGCAGCTTGGCGTGAACGAGTGCTTCCATTTCTATGTCTACTTCGATCCGTCGAAGAGCGGCACGGGGACATTCGAAACCGTTGCGCGTGCATGGGCAACTACCCGGACCATCAAGGATCTTTCCAAATGGAAGGCTGTTGTAACCGGCAAATCGGGCGTGGAGGATGCCGCGAGCGGATCGGGCTACCGTCTGGACGAAGCGCGGCCGAACCCGTCGAGCGGGAAGACGGAGATCCGGTATCGTCTTGGCGCGCCGGGGCTGGTAAACGTCGCGATCTATGACGCGGCGGGAAAGCTGGTGGCTGGACTGGTCGATGCGGCGCGAAGCGCCGGAGAAGAGCGTGTGACGTGGGATGCGTCGGGGGTGGCGAGCGGGGTGTACTACTGCCGGATACGCTCCGGGAGCTGGAGCGCCGCGCGGTCGATTGTGGTGGCGCGGTAGCTATCGCGGGTTCATGATATGAGATGTCAAGGCGGGACCGGTGTGTGCATCGGCCCGCCTTGATGCTGGAGGGGGTTGACAATCAGCGGAGCCAGAACAAGCCCCCAGCCAGATGAACCAGTGCCAGAAAATTGCTGACCGTCTTCTCATAGCGCGCGGCAATGCGACAAAACAGCTTCACCCACGCGAAGAACCGTTCGACCTTGTTCCGATCACGATACCGATTGCGGTCGATCACCCGCTGTCGCTTCGATGTCCGCGTGACGGGATCACCACTTCGGCTACGCTGTCGGACAAACGGCATTGAGGAATTCGCGGTTATTGGCTGCTAATCGACCGACATCGTCGGGCTTGCCGGCCAGCAGGTGTTCGATGCGGGCGTACTGCACATCGGTTATCTCATGCGTCTCATGGCCCGAAGGTAATAACCGACTACTTGTCAACACGCTCTAACAAATATGCGACTCTCGTGTTATAGGGATACGTCGGCCGGGAGAGCATGACGGGGCGGTTCCGGCGGACATCCGGCGTGGAGAATGTTCACCGCAACAGAGAATTATCATTCTGAATTATATATACCATGACAATCACTACACGCTCCATCACTCTTTGTCTTATCGCGCTGATAGGCGTGTTTCTGGCTCCACGGCGAGCGGCATCACAGCCGATCGGGCTGGATGAAAACACGGCGGGAACCACATATATTCTGGCGTTCCCCGACACCACAGCCAACAAAGTGGACAGCAGGTTTCCCAACAACAAAGTGACCGAGGGATTCTCCCTTTTCCTCTATTCGGCCGTCGGGCCGAACAAGGTCAGGATTACCACTGGCGGCGGCGGCATAAGCATTGTGACGCTCAGCGCGGGAAAATTTCTCTCCTATGCTGTCAAGACCAGCTCCATCGTCACGGTCTCAAACGCGGTGCAGTACAACACAGTCCGCCTGGAGGCGGAGAAGCCGATCATCGTCTACTGCTTCTTCGCGGTGAAGCAGAGTTGCGAGGCGTGGACGCCGATTCCGGTGGAGCTGTGGGGAACGGAGTATAACGTGGCGGCAGCCCCCGGGGCCTTTGTGCAGGATGTCGGGATAGCTGGCGAAACCGCTGTGCCGCTCTATCCCAAGCCGGCGCCGGCGGAGTTTATGATCATCGCAGCGTACGACAGCACGCACGTGGATATCGATGATCACGGACGCCCGCTGACCGACGATCCCGGCAAATCACAGCGCAGAATCACGCTGAGCGCGAATCAGTGCTATCAGTTTCAGAGCTATGTCGATTCCAGTCTCTATGCGAAGACGGAGCCCGATATCTCCGGCGTAAGGGTCACCGCGGACAAGCCCATCGGTCTGATCTCCGGCAACAGCAGAACCGCCCGGACCGTGGCGGAGAATGGGTTGGGGGGGAGCGTCTACAAGAACATGCTGATGGAATGGATCCCATCGGCCGATCAGCTCGGAACCGAGTTCGTCTACATGCCAAGCTGGGACAGCCACCGGCCGGGGATCAACTCGCCGACGGAGCGGACGGGGGAACATGTGCGGATCTACGGCGGGCTTGACACGATGACGCAGGGATATTATCTCCAGCATGGATCGTCCAGACATATGCCGTTTTCGGTGGCGCGCGATACCATGAACGAGGTCTTCTTCGATGATGCGCAGGCAACCTATTTCAAGACGCAGAGCCCCGCGATGGCGATGATGAACTCCGTGGCAATCGTCAAGTTCAACGGCTCCACCCCCTGCTTTCAGGGACTCCCCTGCCTCAGCTACAGCGCATGGGCGCCGTACATGGTGGAACTGACCCCGCGCGAGCAGTGGCCGACGTTCGCGCCGTACTATGCGCCGGTCGCCCCAAGCAACATGCAGCACTACATCAACGTGGTCTGCGATACGAACGATCAGAAGAACATCTACACCGAGCAGGGGACGCCGTTTCTGTTTACGCGGAAGATCGCCGGCACCTCCCTTATCTGGGGCTCGCAGGGGGTCGCGCCGGGACAGGATCATTACCTCCAGGGGAGGAACGGCGCCCGGTTTGCCGGCTTTGTCTACGGCACCTACACCGGCGGCGAGGAGTATCGTCCGGGACACACGAAGAAGAAGGGGGATGATGGCTCCATCCTCGGCGGCAACAACGATTCCGCGGCCGCCCTTCATCCGTGCGAATACGAAGAGTACAGCGCCCTCTCCTACGGCTACCCGCTGGCCCCCGAGCGGAGGCTGCTTCGCGCGCCCGACAGCCTGAAAATCGATACGGTGATGGAGTGCGGAACATTCCATGTTTCCATCAGCTCAATCAATGCAAACCCCGTCGGATTGCGTTCGGTGGTTCTTGATTCCGCCACTGCTGTCAACGTCAGACTTGCCGGAATCGATCCGGTGACGATTGCTGATATCCTCGGCAGAAGCAAGGTGAAGATTGACGTGACGCCGATCGATATTGGCAGGGATGCCCACGGCATGCTGACGATCAGGGATCGTACCGGCAAGGTCTGGAGCGTTCCCTACAACTATCGCGCGGAGCGACTTGATATCGACAGCGCCCAGATCAGGTTCGGCAAGGTCACGGTCGATCAGCCGGAGTCGGTGACGATCACCTGCATCAACCCGATCTTCCAGGATATCACCGTCACCGCGGCGACATTTACCACTGGGCTTCCCGGCTTCTCGGTGGTCGCCACAACCCCGGCGCTTCCGGCGGTGCTGAAGCCGGGGTCGGTTCTCACGGTGCGGGTGGCAATCGACCCGAAGATCCTTCAGAAGTCCTATGGTGACATCCTCCACCTGAAGCTCGACTGCCGGGATATCACGATTTCCGTCTCCGCCACCGCCACCCAGCCGATGATCCTGGTAAACGATCTCGACTTCGGGACAATGTCCGCCGGCGGCCCGGTGAAGAGCATGACGCTCAGCATCTGCAATACGGCGGATGGCGTGCTCAAGCTGCTGAAACAGGATACCACCGGCGGCCCCGAGATCCTCTCCTGGGGGGATCCCAGCTTCACCGTCTCCGTGGCGGCTATCGACAGCCTTCAGGGAAAGAGGCTGAACCTTGGGGAATGCGTCCGCCTTACCGTTTCGTTCAATCCACGGGCCGCCGGCAGTTATGCCACCACCGCCCGCGCGTGGACGAACTCCCGCATCAACAAGGATACATCGTACTGGAGAGCCGTTGTGGTCAATGGCCCGTCGGGTGTTGAGGATGGCGCGGTGGCCGGCCACGCGGGATATCTGCTGGAGGGGATCGTGCCCAATCCCACGGGAGGGAAGGGGGAGATCACCTATCGTCTGGGAGCTTCCGGGTCGGTTAATGTGACCATCCACAACGCGGCCGGCGAGCAGGTTGCGCTGCTGGCTGATGGACCACAAAGCGCGGGCGAACACCGTCTGACGTGGGATGCCTCCGCGCTGCCGAGCGGCCTGTACTACTGCCGGATACGATCGGGCGGATGGAGCGCCGCCAGGGCGATTGTGGTGGCGCGGTAATCACCATGTTCCATTCCGGGACGGGTCGGCGGAGAGGTCAGGCCCCTCCCGGAATGAGGATTTTTACAAACAGGATGCAATCACCGTGGGCTGGCAAGACGCGCGGATTTCATCGCGACAATATTACTCGGAGTATGGTATGATCATCATTACACGTTACCGTATTGCCATCGCAATAGTGCTGATTGCCATGGCGCTTGCTCCCCGGATGGTCCTGGCACAGGGCTCAAGGCCGAGCGCGCAGATCACGGGATATGACTGGTCGGAACAGTGGATTGTCCCCGCCAGGGCAAACGGCACCCGGAACACCAGCGATGGGTATGACGCACTGATCTGGGTATATAATGGTGGCAGGACATCGTATGATATCGCCTCGTTCGCGCTGGTGGGGAAGGATGCTGATGATGGATACTTCACGCTTGACAGCAGTGATCGGCTCACGACGATTCATGTGGGCGATCGTGTCATGGGCTCCGTTGATACCGCCGGCATCATTCAGAATCGGCTTTCTCAGCGAGTGCGTTTCAGGCCGACCGAGGAGCGGGCCTATAGCTGCACGGTGGTGATGACGATCGCCGGTTACAATGGCACAATCGCCAGTTTGCTCATCGGCGGCGGTACGGAAACCCATGCCGTGGTTACCGGACGGACATTCGGTCCCGCCGATTTCGTTGCGAGCGGAGCGGAGGTTGACTCCGCGAAATCGATCACGATATCCGCCGGAGCAATGCGTGATCTTACCCTTCTCGATGTCATTATCGCCGGTCCCGATTCCGCCGATTTTTCGATCGCTCCCGGCGCTCTGGCCGCCGCTGGAATTCCCGGGGTTATCCCGGCGGGGCAGGGGCGGACAATCAGCGTGGAGTTCCGTCCGCGGAGCGCGGGGCGGAAGGTTGCATACGTTCAGCCGGTCGGCAATCAGTCGTCATGGGATCCCGTTCCCGACAGCCTTATCGGCTATACCTTCGATCCCAGTCTCGGCGCTGATGGTGATGCCGCGGCCAGCCACGCGGGATATCTGCTGGAGAGCATCATGCCGAACCCGATTGTCGCGAGCGCTGATATCTCCTATCGCCTGGGAGCTTCCGGGTCGGTGAACGTGACCATCCACAGCGCGGCCGGTGAGCGGGTTGCCCTGCTGGCCGATGGGCCACAGAGCGCCGGCGAACACCGTCTGACGTGGGATGCCTCGTCGCTCCCCAGCGGACTCTATTACTGCCATATCACCTCTGGCCGGTGGAGCGTAAGCCGGCCGATGCTTGTGACGCGGTAACGTAATCGCACCCGGCTTCGTCAATAATGCGGGAGGCCGGGTGCGACGGACGATCAGTTCTCCGCCCTCATTCCCCGTGTGCAAACGTCCCATGCCGACGATGGCCCGGGGCACCCCGCTCCCCGCATAACCTCATCGGGAACATCCATGCCCCTTCACATGGTGAACAGATGGCTCTATGCAATCGTGATGATCATGGTGATGATCGCGGCGCTGATATCCCGTCCGGTCTTCGCCCAGCAGCCTCCGCTGGATCAGAACGGCGCCGGGACCACCTATCTGCTGGCCTTCCCCGATACAACCACCAACACGCTTGACAGCCGATTTTCGAACTCGACGGTGACATCCCGCTTTTCGATTTTCCTCTATTCCGCCACCGGGCCGAACAGGGTAAGGATCACCGGCAATGGGACCACCGACAGCGTGACTCTCACGGCCGGAAAATTCCTTGTGTACGATGTCAGGACCAGCCCGATCCTCACCATCGCCAACGCCGTTCAATCCAGCATCATCCGTCTGGATGCGGCTCAGCCGATCATCATCTACTGCTATTTCGTTACCCCTCAGGGGTGCGAGGCATGGACGCCGATCCCGGTGGAGATGTGGGGGAAGGATTACGACGTGGCCGCCACCCCGGGGAACTATGTAAACGATATCTACACCCCTCCGGGGCTGGATGCCGCAAGTCGTCAGCCGAAGCCGGCCCCCGCGGAGTTCCTGATTATCGCCGCGAGCGATGGCACCCATGTGACGATCAACACGCACGGGCGGCAACTGGACGGCAACCCGCCACTGCGGATAACGTTGAACGCAAACCAGTGCTTTCAGGCACAGGCCTATGTGAACTCCGACGATTATACCGGAGCCCAGCCCGATATCGCCGGGGCCAGGGTAACCGCCGATAAGCCGATCGGCATGATCTCCGGCAATAGCAGAACATCCCCTCAACTCACCAGGTCAGGAACACTCACCGGCAACTCCTACAAGAACATGCTGATGGAGTGGATTCCCCCCACCGAGGGGCTCGGGACTGAGTTCGTTTATATGCCGACGTTGGATGGCCAATGGTCGCAATTTGGTGGCTGGAACACGCGTGAGGCGGAGGCGGTGCGGCTCTACGGCGTGGTGGATGGACTTACGCTGGGAAGCATCACCGCTCCGGGAATGCCGGAGATCGACAAAACCACGTACACGATTCAGAAGGATACGCTGAAGGAGATCCTGATCAGCGAGCCGAACGCGGTCTATTTCAGGACGCAGAGCCGGGTGATGGCGATGATGCACTCCTACGGAATCGGCATCTCTCAGAGCGAGATTCCGTGCGATGGGACCCTTCTCTGCAAGATCTTTGCCGCATGGGCGCCGTACATGGTGGAGCTTACCCCGCGCGAGCAATGGACCACATTTGCCCCGTACTACGCCCCCACAAGCCCGTCCGGGATGCAGCACTATATCAACGTGGTGTGCGATACCGGCAGTCAGAAGAATATCTATACGGAGGCGGGAACGCCGTTTCTCTTCAACAGAACGATCACCGGGACAACACTGGTCTGGGGATCGGCAATGGTGACGCCGGGAAAGGATCATTATCTCGTCGGCAGAAACGGCGCGCGGTTCGCCGGCTATGTCTACGGGCTGCTTGCGGGAAGGGAGGAATCGCGACCGGGGGTGAACCGGAGTGGCGAGTACGAGGAGTCCAACGCGCTCTCCTACGGATATCCGCTGGCGGCCGAACATCGGGTGACGCTCCCCCCGGATGAATTGAGAATCGATACCAGTTTCGACTGCCCGAGATTCCACATCAAGATCGTCGCGCTCAATGCAAACCCCGTTGGGCTCCGTTCGGTGGAGCTTGATCCCGCCACCACATTCAACGCAACGCTGGTTCCCATCAGCCCCGCGCGTCTGAAGGATGTCAACGGGCTGGGGCTGGCGGTAATGGATATCGAGCCGGTCGATCCTCTGCTGGATGCCGGCGGCACGCTGATTATCACCGACCGTACCGGCGCGTCCCGATCGGTTCCCTACGCCTATCATGCGGAGCGGCTGCATGCCGATCATGACTTGCTCGATTTCGGCGAGGTGATCACCGGGCAGCCGCGGACGGCGGAGATTACCTACACCAATCAGGATGCGGAGGAGATCATCGTCGGCGATATCAGGCTGGCGTCCGGGACGGAAGGTTTCTCGATTATCGACATCACGCCGCCGCCCCCCGCCGCGCTGAAGCGTGGGGCGATGCTCCGCGTGACCGTGCGGATCAACCCTGCCACGCTCAACATCCTCTACACCGATTCAATCAGAATCTCCCTCGACTGCGTCACCTTCTCGATTCCGCTGCGGGCCGAAACCGCGGAGCCGCTGCTGATGATCGGCGATCTCGATTTCGGGACGATGCGCCAGGGGGATTCAGTCAGGTCAAGGCGTGCCGAGATCTGCAACGTCGGGCGCGGGCGGATCAGCTTCAGCCCCGATACGGTGCCGGGCGCCTCGCCGGATGTGCTGACATGGCTGGACGGGAGCTTCGATATCCCCCGGTCCACGCTCGACAGCCTCAGGAACATCCACCTTGGCCCGGATGACTGCTTCGCGTTCTCCGTTCTCTTCAACCCCGCCACGGCGGGAGTGCACCGGACCGTGGCGCGCGTCTGGGGAAGCACCAGGAGCATCAGGGATACATCGCTCTGGAATGCCATTGTGGGGCCGCCGCTCGGGGTGGATGGTGATGCGGGCGCCGGATTCCAACTGGAGGCGGCGCGACCTAATCCGTTCGGCGGGAGGATGGAGATCGGCTATCGACTTGGGGGGGCGGGGCATGTGGTCGTGGAGATCTACAACGTGGCCGGCGGGCGGGTGGCGCTGCTGGCGGATGCCGATCAGGATGCAGGAGAGAGGAGCGTGATCTGGGATGCGGCGGGGTTGCCGGATGGCCTCTATTACTGTCATATTCGCTGCGGTCGGTGGAGCGCGATACGTCCGCTGATCGTGGAGCGATAATCCGTTGAACGTTCGGCCGGGATCGTTCCTCCGCCAGGTGGACACTACTTCTGCCGGATCAACTCCGGCGCGTGGCATGGCGGCGCGGCCGGTGAGCCGGGGGTCGGGCGGATCTCCGTGACCCTTGAAAAGTAGATGATTCCCCTCTGCCTTATGTTCCCCGCATCCGTTGCCGCCAGGGCTCCGGATGCGGGGATTTTTTTAACGATCTGTCAGGTTTGAGGCGCGTGGGAAGACAATGATCATATCTCTTCGGGTCATATCCGCGCGGCGGGTGCCCGCTGGATGGCCGCGGGGCTATTGCGGCGGCGGCCCTTTCCTCCGTATCATGCAGTCTGCGGCAACGAATCAACTCATAAACTTCCCATGATGGACAACCATACCCTCTCCCTCGGGCGGCTTGCGATTCTCATCACCATGATCATGCTTTTCGCCTCCGGCCGGCATCTCCAGGCGCAGAAGCCCATTCCCCCGCTCGACTCGGCGACGGCCGGCAGAACCTATATCATCGCCTATCCAGATACGGTGCCGAACATTCTGGACAGCCGTTTCCCGAACAACAAGGTGAAGGATGGCTTCTCCCTCTTTCTCTACTCCGCCACGCCGAACAACAACGTGAAGATCTCCTCGGCCGGGGGCGTCAATATCGTGACGCTCGATGCCGGCGCGTTCAAGGAGTTCCTCGTGAAATCGCCGAAAATAGTGGTCGGTATCTCCAATGCCGTTCAGACGAACGTGATCACCGTGAACGCCGATAGCCCGATCATCCTCTACTGCTATTTCGCGGTGAAGCAGAGCTGCGAGGCATGGACGCCGATCCCCGTGGAGCGATGGGGGAAGGAGTACAACGTGGCCGGGACCGGCGGCGGCATCGTCAATGATATCGGCCTTGCCGGAGAGACGGCACTCCCCCTTTACCCGAAAGCG
>JBDSJW010000249.1:0-28737 GCA_039917235.1 Kapaibacterium sp. (SeqCode)
TCGATACGGGTGAGGCGGCGGCTGTCACGAGTGGCAGCCGCCGACAATGGAGAAGTGCAGCAACTGAAGCTGCATACCCGTTCGTTACCCGTTGCTCAAGGGCACTCAGGACGCTCAAGGACACTCCAGCCCTCCAAGAAAATGGGGAATTTCAAAAAAAAGCGAGATCCCATGAATTTGGAATCTCGCCTTCAGCCCCTTCGGGGCTTGGGGGGATGAGGTTGCAGGCCGGGCCTTTCAACAACGATCAGATGCAAGGCGGCCGAGCCTGAGTGAATGAGGCGTCCTCCCGGACGCCGCAGTGAGCGAACGGTGAAGGCCAACGCCGCAGATGACGTTGTTGAATGGCCCGGGGTTAGAATTTCACGCTGACGCCAAGCGTCGGCAAAATCGGCAACATCGTCACCTCACGCATCTTCAGCGAAGCGGTTTCCTTGTCAACGCTGTAGCTGCGCGAGAGAATATTTCTGTGATTGTAGATGTTGATCACATCCAGATAGAGCGCCCAGTCCAGATTCCACCAGTTCCTGTAGAAGGTGGCGCGCACGTCCAGGCGGTGATAGATGGGGAGTCGCGCGGAGTTGATATCCGCCACGCCGCCACGATCGATGGTGAAAAGCGTCTCGCCGAAGATATTTGTGCCGATTCCCGGATGCTTCACGCCGACGGAATCGGTGTTCATCACCACCACCGGACCAAATCCCTTCGGCGGCGTGTAGGGAAATCCGCTTCCAAACTGGAAGCTGGTCCCTACCTCCAGCCACTTGTTTGCCTTGTAGCTTAACACAAGGTTCACCGTGTGCCGCTGATCGAAATTGAACGGGAACGTAACGCCATCGCGATAGCGATCTGCCCACGCCAGCGTATAGCCGAACCAGCCGCTCCATTTCGAATCCGCGGTTGTCCCGATCTTCTGCAATAGGAACTCCACACCGTACGCCGCGCCGGTTGCATCATTCACCGGAATCGATGTGAGCGAATCGCCAGTCATGGCGACGGGATCGGTCCAGCCGGTTCCGTAGATCGGGTTTCCCCCCGGCTTCTGCGTGCTGATATACTTTGTTCCAACCAGCTTCTGCTGCACGATCAGATCGGAGAAACTCTTGTAATACCCCTCCACCCGCACCTGCCATTCCTGATCCAGCAGATGCTCAATTCCCAGCACATAATGCGTCGATTGCTCCGCCTTCAGATCGGCGACGGCGGGGGATGTGAGATCGAAATAGGTCTGCCGGTCGAAGAGCTTTTCATATCCGGGAGATTGATAATAGAGGCCGAACGCGGCGCGGATCGTCGTAAGCGGATCGAGCGCGAACGATGCGCTGATTCTGGGGGAGAGATAGGCACGATCGATGATCTTGTAGTAATCGAACCGGAGCCCCGGCTGGGTATAGAGCTGCTCCCCAAGGGAAATCCTCTCCTGCACAAACGCGTTGGCGCGATAGTAATCGACGGTGGAGAGGACGCTGTCGGGAAATGGTGAGCGACCCTGCCCGCGCCGCAATGCGATCAGCAGCGAATCAGGCTTCACGGAGAAGGCGACGCTGGTGTGAATCAGATCGCCACCGATTCCGAACTCCAGCAGATTGCGACCGAGCTGCATGCTTGTCTCATTCCTGAGCGTGTACTTGCTGAAGTTGAAGCTGGCGTTTCCATCGCTCAGCCCAAGCGCCGGCGGGTTTTCCGCGGTGATCCCCCGTCGCCTCAACGAATCCTGTACCGACTGCGGCAGCGCGCGGATCAGCTTTGAGACGCTGTCGCGCGGGATATCGCCGTAGAGAAGCTGGCTTCCTCCCTCACCGCCGAACGCCGTCTCGCCGGTGTTCTTATACCAGCTTCCGATTGTCTTCGAGAGGACGTTTGCCGACGGCGCCCATCGCCACGCCACCCCCACCAGCGAGTTAAAGGATTGATCGTTGATGCTGATGGAGTCTATCCGTTCGCGATCGGCGCTCGACACCAGCTCCGTGGCGTCGCGGCTTGTCAGCGCGTTGATCACAAAGCTGTGATTCTGCCACGGGCTGATAATCGCCTTGAACTGGAGATCGCGGAAGTTCGGGAAGGCCACATCGCCATCCACCAGCTTCTGCGCCTTGGCGATCGGCGCCAGAATCAGATCGTAGTAGGTGCGCCGACCGGAAATGAGCCAGCCGCCGTTGAGCGCATCGGGAAATTTTCCTTCCAGCACAAGGTTCGCGTTGGTGACGGAGATATTCACCTTGCCGCTCACCAGGCTTTTGCTCTCTCCCTCGCGATTGACAACATCGAGCACCGCTGAAAGACGGTCGCCGTATTTGGCGGGAAAGCCGCCGGAGAGAAGGGTGATATTGGAGATCGTCTCGGGATTGAACATCGAGACAAAACCGTAGAGGCGATAGGGGTTGAAGACCTCGATATCATCCAGCAGAATCAGGTTCTGATCCGGCCCCGAGCCGCGCACCACAAGCTGCGCGCTGAAATCATTCGGCGCGACGACGCCGGGAAGCGAGCGGAGGGAACGCATCACATCCTCGGCCGCGCCCGGAAGATATTTGGCGTCGCGCGGCTCTATCGTGGTGACGCTTGCGCGCGTGTCGCTCTGCTCCTGGCGCTTCCGTTTTGTCCGCACTTCCACCCCGTCAAGCTGCACGCTGCTCTCCTTCAGGGTGATGGCGGTTCTGCTCCTTTCCCCGCCCTTCACGGTAAGCTGCACGCGACGGATTTCATACCCGATCGATTTCGCGATAAGGGTCACGGGACCGGGAGGAACATTTTCGATGGAGAAGCTTCCGTTCGGCCTGCATATCCCCCCCCGCTGCGTCCCCTCGATCTGAACGGACGTCCCCGCAAGCGCTTCTCCCTTCTCATTGCTGACGGTCCCGTCAATCGCGCCGGTCTGCGCGCGGACGATGGTGACCGCAAAGAAAAGGATCACCATCGTGATCCAGGCATTGTAGTTCAAGCTCATCCAGTTTTCTCGTTTCAAACAGATCGGCCCGGCCGTCCCGGGCTCACCATCATGACATCACATCGGCGCTTGATGGGACTTGGCCGAAAAATTCTCACATCACCGCGCCCTGTCATCGCCTGCGCCACGCCGTTCACGTGCGACGCTTTCGGGAGGGAGAGATTTCCTTTCCGTCCGCATCGACGGGATTTGTTGCAGATCAAACTCTCGGCGATGTTTCCAACATCACCCGGCTATCTGATATGCAACGGGCGATCACCCGGCATCGCGCCGATGATCGCCCGTTGAATTGAAACGCGCGTGGGAATCGCTTCGTTCCCTATTCCATCACCACGAAACTTCCTCCGCCGGAGGCCAGCCCCTCCGCTCCCACGATCCGCAGACCATAAAGGCCGGCGGGAAGGGTCGGCAGCGCGAGCGAGATATCCTCGGCGCCGCTGTTTATCGGCAGCGAGTGGACCACCGTTCCACGCATATCGTACACCATAATCCGCGAGCCCGCCGGAATATGGCCGTGAAGATCGACCCGCGCGTTTCCGCGAACGGGATTCGGCGCTATCGAAATTCCTCCGCGAGCCGCTTCGTTATACGCAATCGGGACCGACGACGGATGATTGTTGAAGTAGGCGGTCATCTTCAACGTTGTAATCTCCTTATGATTCAGCGTTACCTCGCCACCATTCCTTCCGAAGGTATGGAAGAAATTGGCTCCCGGCTGGGTGCTCTGAATATTGACCGAATCGAGGCCAGCGGCTATCGGCTGCGAGATTGAGACGATGGGGGTGCCGAACCCCTGCTGGAGCCTGATGATAAACACCAGTTCAAACCGATCGCGACCGGCCATCACCGAATCCGGAATTCCGCGAACGTCCTCGTAGCCGAATCCATCATCTCCCTGAAAGTCCTTCCCTTCAAGCGTTGCGTAGAAGCCGGAGGGGCTTCCGGGAAACGGGAAGAAGAACTCGCCGGCGCCATTGGCGGTATCAACGCCATCGGAATATGTGGCGCCGAAACCAAAAACAAGGTGTCGCTGAAGAATGGGATCGCGCGAATCATCGGTGCGAATCCCGAGTGAATCTATGACCCGCATACCGGGCTGCGCCATGGCCGTGGTTGCCATCAGGGCAATCAGGCCAACCGCAAGGAGTATTCTCTGCATGCTGTTCTCTCCGAAATAACTGAGCGATGACATATCCATCAACACATACTTCCGTTCACCACCATCATTAACGTGTGATGGGCGAACCCTTCTTCAGGATCCGCCCATCACTGTATACAAAGAGCGTGTCGGAGCAGGCCGTTACCGGCTTACTTCGCGATCACAACCTGGCGAACCTGCGAGAACTCACCAGCCTGCATCTTGTAGTAGTAGACGCCTGCCGGGATTCCCTCGGTCGTGAACTCGATCGTCTGCTTGCCGGTGGCGATGCCATCGAACAGGCGGGCGACTTCGGAACCGATCGTGTTATAGAGCACAACCGATACCTTCTGCTCTGCCGGGACACTGAAGCTGAAGTCGAACTTGCCGGAAGCCGGGTTCGGGAAAGCGGAGCTAAGCCCCATCTCGCTCGAAGCGACGCCGGTGATCTTCACTGCCTTGGTGGCCGGGTTGTGGATCGTGACCGTACCGAACTGACCCTGCTTGTAGCTGCCGAGGTACTCGCCCGTGGCAGCGTCCGTCAGGACGTAATCGGCATCAGCCTTTGCAACCGAGAGGACAACCGGATAGTTGACACCCTGGATCTTCACAACGCGATCGACCGCCACATCCTTGGATGCGCTGACGAAGCCGTTGTTATCGAAGCGGGCATCGAACATATCAGGAGCCGGAACCGGCGGCAGCTCGTAACGGCTGTTGTTGAGAGCCGAGGAGAGCTGGCCAAAGTAGAGCTTACCAGCCTTCTGGCTGTTATCGCTCACAACAAGCTGATTGAGTGCCATATACGGCTGAGTCCTCACCGTCGCCTTCGGCTCGAGGGCGGTCGGGGAAGCGCTCAGACGATAATAGCCATCCTTGTCAACCTTGATCCAGTAACCGTAGCCCGGAATGATCAGCGAAGCCTGCTCGTAGCCGCTATCGGTCTTGTAGCGGTAAACCTCAGCGGAAAGCTGCGGGATGTTACCGTTGTACTGACCGAAGCTCATGCCATAGCCGCTCGTGAAATCAACCGTGGTCATCACCGAGAGACCACCGACGGTGTTCCAGCCCGGATAGACACGGACTGCGAACGGCGTCTTGACCTCATTGATCTCGGAGACGCGGGTACCAGCAACCGTGTGGTCGATGATATCACCATACTTCACGAAGTAGCCAACGCCCACGCGCACGGTATCATCCGCAACGTAGAGGTTGTTCGCAAAGCGGATCGGCTTGCCGGAGATCATGTTCGGGAACACAACGTTGGAGCGAGCATCCGACGGAGCAACCGGGAGGGAAACCAGGTTCCAGCCCTTGTTGATCTCCGGGAACTGCTGCACCGCGGGAACCGTGTACTCGATGCAGAAGCCAGTGATGTTCGGATCCTGAATCGTGAAGTAGCGCCGCGTGTTGCCAAGCGAGGTCGCCTGACGGAGGTTGGTGCTGAAGAAACGACCATTGATGTTATCGCGGACGAAGAGCTGCGACCCGTTCGGGAAATCGCGGGTATCGTACTCGACAACGATCGGGTAGTTCTGCGGTGCGCCAGCGCCGAAGCGGACGCAGTAGACCAGCGTCGTGTTGGTCTTGTAGTTACGGATATCGATGCTCGACTCGCCGTTGGTCGGCTTCGGCGTAACACCACGGGTATCGATGAGGCCATTGAATGGCGGCTGCACCGTATCCTGCGACGGCGGGAAGAAGCGAGCGAAGAAGGAACCCGGAACCGGAGGCGTCGGAGCCTGAAGCTCGCCGAAGAGCGTATCGCCAACCGTTGCATCGGTTGCGCCAACGCCCGTGCCGAAGGTCAGATAGGTGGTATCAGGCTTCGGTCCGGAGTTGCGGAACAGAAGCTGAATGCCACGTGGCTGGGTCGATTCCTGCGTTGGATTCAGTCCGCTCTCAAGCGGGTTGCGATTGACGATCAGGTCAACCTTCAGACGGACGGCGCTGTTAAGAGCCTCGCTGGAACGGATCGTGACGTAACCGATGTAGCGGCCCGGAGCCGGATAGCCGTTGCCATCAGAGGTCGGGAGCAGCGAAGGGTTGGCGACGATGTTCATGTTGATCTGCGAGTTCGGAACGTCGCGGATGAATACGCCACGCTCGAACGGAGTACCCGGCGTGCCGCCAGGGCTGACGCCCGGAGCGCCAATCGGGCTGTTAAGATCGATACGGAGCCACGGCTGATCCGTCTCCACGGTCACATTCCGAAGGAAGGTTCCTGGAACGTTATTACGGATAAGGAGATTCCTGAAGATGTAGTTCGAGTTTCCGAACTGCGTCTGCAACGGAGAAGTCAGCTCATAGACCGATGGATCGGTCGGGTCCGGCTGCGTAACCTGTCCCGGTGGGAAGAGGTTGATGCTTGGACGCTGAGTGATCACGATAACCGCCGAACCATAGTTGTTCGGATAGGTGACCGGGAGGATCGGCGTCGGGTAGATGCCGGCCTGCGCGCGCGGGTTCGGGTTGAACCCACGGTCGATCATGAACTGCGGAACCGAAGGCTGAAGGCGACCGGTTGCCGGATAGTTGTTCCACCGGAGCGAGTCGCCCGGAATGATGATCTGATCGCGGTTACCGATACCACCACCACCAAGCTGCGACTGTCCAATCACCTCGAACAGCACATAGCAGAGGGGCACCGTGTCACGGTCGTTCTGTCCGTTTGCTCCGGGAGGCGCGCTCGCCTTCAGGGGAAGGGGAAGCGGAATCGAGGAGCTGCCGGTGATCATGATACGCTCGCCAACCGGCGAACCGAGACCAACCGTCGTGATCCTGAAGGAGGTGTCGGCATCGACATCCCAGCTCAGGTTGAAGTTCTTCGCGGCCACATTGGTGTCATTTGGAAGGACACCCCGCTTCTGAACGCCGAGGGCGTGGAGAAGGGTGCCGTTGTACTGAACCTTGAAGCGGAAGCTGTAGATCGGCTCGCCAGTCAGACCCGTGTTCGGGTTGGTGATCGAGTCGAGGATGTTCTTCATGAACACAGGCATGACGAAATACCGCCTCTCGCCGGGGCCGGCTTCCGCAACGTATACCGTGTCCAGTGCAGTGACATCATTGGGATTGTTAGGCCCGTTTTCCGCAATCGTCTTTACCAACGAAAGGGTGGGGAGATACTTATACTGCTGTGCATTGCTGCTGCTGGTGCACAACACCAGCATCGCCAGCACGGCGAGCATTTTCAGTCCCCCAAACCAATACCATTTACGCATGGATTGTATCTTCTTTTTTAAGAGATGTTACTTTATAAAAGTGAATTGCTTGTAGACAATTTCATTACGGCCGCGAAGGATCATGAAATATGTTCCGTTCGACGGCTGCCCTGCTAACCGTACCCTCAGGCTTGAGGCGTCGATTCTCTCCATCTGCCGTATCGGCAGCATCTGCCCCATCGCATCATAGATGATCACTTCCTCAATCTCCATTCCCCCAGCTCTCACCGTGATCGATCCACGCTGATCATCCGGCCATATCGACACCGTTCGTTCCCCTCTCCCCTCTTCCTCCACTCCCACGGTCCCTGAATCCACCGGGATGGGATCTGCCGTGATCTGTCCGTTCTGGAATGTGAGTTTTCCAAGACAGGACTCCCTGTTCACGGCGAATCGACTGACTCGAAGCTCGCTGGTGAACCCCTTCTCATTCTTCCGCCGGATGGCGATGTTCAGGAAAGGGCCATCAACCGTAAGGCTCGACTGGGCAACGAATCTCCCTCCTATCGAGTCGGGAGTCACCACCAGGTTCTTCGTCGTCCAGCCACTACTATCCGCGATCGTCCCACGCTGAATAGTATCAACAAAGTAATAGTTACTGGTATCTGCCTTCAAGGCGAACGTTACTTCGTTGACGCGATGTCCTTTCAGATTCGTTGTCATCAACGTCACTGTATCGACCCGCATCGTATCGAACGATCCTCCCATCACACTCAGCATTCCGGTATAGGCGGGCGTCGTATCACGATACACCCTCACATATCCCGGCTGGTAATCAATCGGTTCGAACAAGGTCTTCCCGTATGGGTCGATGCTTGTCACAGCGACCCATCCATCCGGGCTGTTAACGGTGTCGGGAACAATTACCGATCCCTTGATATAGAAGAGCGGTTTTCCCGAACCGTATACCGGACGGAGACTCAGGTTGCCAAGCTGGATATGCAGTCCCCCTTCAGGGAGCTTATCCACCGACTTGCTGTCGAACTGATTGCCAATCGTTCCGCTGCTTGTCACTGCAAGCGATTCAAAATCGAGCTTGCTGATATCCCATGCAAGATAGATATCCATGCTGACAAGACTGTCCTGAACCGAAATCGGACTGGTCCAGACGCCCAGCAGAAAGACCTTGCCACCATCGCAGACATTGAACGAGGCCGAATCGACCCAGACGGTCAAGGGCTTCGAAACCCGCGATTGCTGAGCAGTAGCTTCCGGAGAGCCCAGGAGGCTCATCACCACCATACAGGCTATTGCGAAGCAATATTGTTGTATGACTCCCCGGAAATCCACTTTCACCTCATTAGCCTTTCAAGGTACGATTCGCGCATCAGCCAGCGTTACTTGCTGACCTGCATGGAGATCGTACGGCTCTGGCCGTTCGACTCGATGCGGCAGTAGTAGACGCCCGACGTGACAGGCTTACCGAAGCTATCGATACCGTTCCAGGTTCCAAGATAGCTGCCGGACTTCAACGAGCTGTTGAGAACCGTGGCGACCTCGTGACCGAGAACATCGTAGACTCGGATGGCAACCGGGCCATCTGTCGGGACCGTATAACCGAACGACGTAGTCGTGTTCGGGGCGAACGGGTTCGGCGCGTTCGACGTAAGACCAAGCGTGCTCGCGTCGCCAGTCACAGGACTGAAGATGTTGAACTTACGCGCGGACTTGACATCGGAACCAACCTTCACCGTCCCGAAGGAGACTTCACCCTGATCGTTTGCTTCAACAACCAGCGTGGCGACGACATCATTCGGATTGAAATTGCCCGCTGCCGCAAGCGCCAGATGGCTCTGCGAGGCAACGGCCTCTACCCATGCGTTGTCGGTCTTCGGCATCGTGCGTACCTCAACGATACGCGTGCCATTGGAAGCGTCCATTCCGACGCCGAGCGCTCCGTGGAGATACCCATTGAACGTGATCGGAATCTCAACCCTGTTGCCAACAACCGATCCACCGCGCGCCAGCTGGACGTCGTTCGCCATGGTTCCGGCGACAAACTTACCAGTGAACGAGGGGAGGGTGTCGGGAAGCCACGGAAGAACCGGAAGCTTGGCCGAGAGATAGAGCATGATCAACGAGGCATCGAACTCGTCAGCGTCATAAAGGAAGCCGTTGAACGAGTTGTCGGCCGGGAACGGCGTCTGGTAGTTGTCGCTCTTGATCGGGAACTTCACTTCGTACGTAACAAGACGATTATTAAAGCCAAGCGAGTCGGCCGTGTTATTGTAGTTACGCGTCGAGTAGTAGAAGCGCCCATTGTGATTGACATCACCATGGAAGCCGTGGCGTCCGAAGCTGTAATCGAAACGGAGATGTGACGGATCCACGCCATTCGTATCGATCGGCCGTGGGATTGAATCGCTGCGGGTAGCCTGATGACGGAGGATGCGGATAACATCCAGGAACGTCACAAAGCGACGCTGATCCTCGCGGATATACTGCGGAACCGTCAGGTTCAACTGGGTAAGATCGGCATCGCCGTCACCCCATGTCTGAATACGACGGACGCCATTCCCCTCGAAGATGAAGATACGAGCCGGGAAGCCTGTCGGCGGCCATACGCGGGTAAGGCGACGGCTGAAGTTCGTGCTGTCCTGGCGACCCGTCTCACGGTATGCCACCGCGTTGATAAACGACGTCTGCCCACCCGGCACCGACGGCTCGTCCTCGATACCGACCGAGCAGCTGCTCACCTTTACGATGACGCCAACGGTATCCGGAAACGGAACGCGCGGTCCGATCGGACCATAGTGGAACTCGATACGACCCTGCTGCGACGGGTTTCCGGGCTGAGCCTGAATCAGCCATGCCTGGAAGGAGCCCACCGAGCCTGCCTGCGGCTTCACATTCGCAACCGGTGCGAACGGATCGTTCGGGCGAGTCGGATCAAAACGATAGTTGATGTTCATATCCTCCCACTCCACGACTGTAGTGTCGCGGCGGGGCTGTACGATGCCGGTCTTCCGCACGATGCGGATGGTGCTCGGCGTGTACTGACGGAACTGCGGATCAAGATCATCGTTGATCGGCGTACGGAGATAGTGATCACCGAAGAACGGGGCAATCGTCAGGTTGGGACGCGCACCGTTGAACAGCGAATAGGGATCATCCGTGATATAACCGCCCGGATTCTGGAAGCTTAGCCAGCCGTTGACGCAGACGTAGATCTGAGTGTATATCTGATTATTATACTCGAATGCAAAACCGAGTGGAAACGGACCTGCAACACCATTGTCGGGATCGACAACGGTTGGAGCAAAAAGGTCCCGAAACATGTCGCGAGTGATCGAGGTACCCTGATTAGTCTGGGGTTGATAGATCTTCGACCCGATACTAATCGTGTACTCTTCCGATATCTGCGCAACAGCTCCTTGGGTCATTGCCAGGGCCAGCAAGGCTACCCCCGCAACGGCTCCGAAGATAGTACGACGCAGCTTCATACTTTGTCTCCTCTTGTTTATATCTCGACTTTATTGTTTGCTTTCCCATACGAACGTCATCTCACAACTCCCCTTCCTGATTCCCCACTCTTCCCGCCGGCCCCGGTCTGAACCAGGACCGGCGGAAATATGGCAATCAATTCCAGGGAGTCAGGCCAGAGGCCTGCATCCTTACTTCGTCAGCACCATCTTGTTGGAGAGCATCGTCGAACCGGCGGTCAGGCGATAGGTATACGTACCGCTCGCAACCGACCGACCCTGCTCGTCGGTGCCGTTCCAGACAACAGTGTGCTGACCAGCATCAACATTTCCAGTCACAAGAGTCTTCACCAGGTCGCCGTTGATCGTGTACACGTCCAGCCTCATGTCACCACGAGTCGGAGCGTAGTAGCTGATCTCGGTAAGCCTGCTGAATGGATTCGGGACGTTGGTCGACAGCGTGTAGCCGCCTGCAACAACCGGATCCGCGGAGACACCGGATGCCTGATCATAGATAATCTTGAAGCCTTCAACGGTCGTCAGGCTGATCCGCACGGTAACGATGTTCGTGGCCGGGTCTATCGTGACAATGATACCGGAGCCAGCCGTGGCTATGCCCGTCTTCATGTTGACACGGAAGAGACCGCTATTCTGGTTGTCGTCCCAGAACTGATCCTCGAAGTAGATATCGTGCGGGCAACGCTGAGCGTCAGTCCTCAACCATGTTGCCACGATCGGATAGTTGGCGCTCGTGTTGATAAGATTGCCAGCCTGGAAGGTTCCCTTCCATGCGACCTTCTTGCCCTGCTCCGGAGTCGGAACCTCTGGGAAGATATTCCTGAGGATACCGTTGGTCTGGACAATCGTCCAGCGGGCATCGAACACATCCCTCGGCGGAACCGGGGGCAGCTCGTACTCGCAGTAGTTAGCATCCAGCTTGCCAGGTGCTGCAAGCTCTTCGCCCGTCGTGGCCTTTCCAGTCGTGCCGATACCGAATACCAGCGTCTGTGACGCATGGTTGTCAGTATTGCTGTTGTTGACCTGGAGCGGCATGCTGAAGATCGTCGGATCACTGATCGTGATATCGTAGCTCAGCACATCGATGCGACCCGCTGCATCCTTCACCTCGATCTCAATCCGGAACTTGCCAGATGGCGTGTTCGCGGGGATATGACCGGAGATCGTGAGCACCAGCGTGTCCTTGCCACTAGCCGGCGACGGAGTAACCGTGAAGCCACTGGATGGCTGGATGACCCGGAAGGTCAGGGTTTCGGTATTCTTGATCCGCTTGAGATCGGCGTCGAAGACGGAGATCTGATCGGTGTAATTGCTGTCAGCCGAGACGCAGCGGAGCCCCGGACGACCAAACAGATGCGGACGATGGTTGGTCGAATCGACCTCCATGGTGTAGGTGCGAACGTCGGTCAGACCGAATTCGTCCTCAACCACTACCGTAATCGTCTCAGGTCCGTTCAGCGCGTTGGTGCGCGGAGCGTCGTTCAGGCCCGGCGTGCCGTAGAGCATTCCGGAGAACGGATTGATCTTCAGCCAGCTCGGGGTCGTCTTCGGAGCCCTGAACAGACCAGCCTCGAAGTAGCAACCGTCACGCGGCACAAAGGCCGTGGTAGCGGTATTTGCCACGAGAGCACCAGTCGAGTCCTTCACCTGAGTGCCGGTCTGGAAACGAGGATCGTTATTTCCATCGCTTGCATAGACCAGGTAGTAACGCAGGCGCTGGTTGTAGTTCAGATCCACCGCGGAAACACGACGGGTAAGGTCGAGAAGCTGCGGGTTGTAATCCAGATCCTCTTTCGCCCTCGGAAGAACCGCAGCCGTCGGCGGAACCGGCTGGAGCTGCGGAGCAACGTTGACCGTTACGCGAAGATCACGCTTGTTCTGTCCCATGTGCCCATCGTGAGCAACGATCGTGAAGATCGAGTCAAGATTGTACACCTGGTTGAACTGTGCCGGGTTCTTGAGCATCCGGATAGCCGCCAGCGAATCCATACGGACACGAAGCGCGCCGGTATGGCTGAAGTAGGCACCCTGATCGGCCACGTTGCCGGAATCACGGAGGAAACCGTCAGCCAGCCACGTCGGACGGATGTCGTAGACGTCGTCAGTCGAGTGGGTGGTATCACCCGCGTCGATGAAGTCGCGGTTCGTGAAGACGAAGCCGTAGGTCGTGCGACCGTACGGGAACGTCCAGTTCTCGCCAACAGCGTTCTTGTCCTCGTTCTCATCGTCCGTCGTCACATCGTAGTCGAAACGGAGCTTGTTGGTCAGGTTAGCGACCGCAAGACCCTGACGACCGCACGGATTGACATCGGCAAGGAACACCGGAGGCGTATCCTGGACGAAGATCCGGAGACGATAGGTCGAGGTGGAAGCACCACCAACGTCGACGGTATCCTGCTGCAGGTAACGAGCGTTGACCGGATCGTACACCTGGCAGTTGTAATACGGCGGATAGAGGAAGATATAGCGTGCGATAATGCTGTCCGCCGGACGATCCTGATTCGACAGCGCCTTCAGCGAGTCGATCGTGCGGATGCCTGGAGGATAGTTCGATACGCTCACCTGGAGAAGCTCACCCCCCGGAACAACGTCCGGATTGTGCGGCGTTCCATAGAACCGGATATAACCCG
This sequence comes from Kapaibacterium sp. (SeqCode), assembly GCA_039917235.1. GTDB lineage: Bacteria > Bacteroidota > Ignavibacteria > OLB7 > OLB7 > JAFDZV01. The sequence continues at coordinate 13,377 of JBDSJW010000249.1, forward strand.
GTGCTCCCACCTTGCCGACGGCGCCCAACTGATTCGGGAACACGGTGTCGGCCTTCAGCCACGAGCCAAGGCGAACCAGGGCCGGGCTACGCTCGGGAACCGTGGTTCCGTTGGCGAACTCGCGGAGCGGTGTCCACTCCATGCGGAGCGACGTGTAGCGATCCGGGAAGAAGAGCGAACGGGGATCGTAGAATCCATTGGGATCGTCACCCGTGATCTCGAAGATCTTCGAGATCAGCAGGCCGGTGGAATCCTTCGGATAAACGACATCCTCGGTCAGGAACCGCGTGTTGCGGAGCTGTGCAGGCGTCTTTGCCTCAAGCTGCGTGCGCTGTCCATTGATGATCGGCGCGGCAACGCTGTTGCCAACCGTATCGATGGAGAACTCGAGACCCGTGAACCGCGCATCATTAAGAACCCTGATGAGCGAGTCCTGCGTGTTCCAGAGAACCGTGCGCGAGATAACCCAGACACGATCGCCGGTCTTCACCGGAAGCGCATGATAGCGCTCGCCAGCGTAGAAGTCAGCGAAGTTGATCGGATGAGCCGCATCACGATTCGTGTACGAGAAGCCATTACCACCAACTTCGAGCGTCGGATGGATGAAACCACCATAACGACGTCCCGAGATCGCAACCGAATCCTCAAACTCGGCGGCGCGACGACGAGCAGCCTTCAGGCTGTCGAGAGCCGTTGCAAGAACCGGAAGCTCACCCGGCTGCTGCAGATAGTAGCGCGGCGAGAGGCGATACAGCTCGTTGATCGAGAACTGTGCGCGTCCCTCACGCGTCCTGCGCTGCACCGGATCGCGGTTGATCGAGTCAGCAACAAACTCCACGCGGGAGCGGAAGATCGAGCTTCCCTCGGCAATCTGCTTCGAGGTAGAGCGGATGAACTCACCCGTCTCCACATTGATCACGAAGAAGACCGTGTTGTTCAGTGCGTACGGATCGTCGTTGACCGTGTCGCGGTTGCCGATGTAGTTGGCATTTGACTCAAGGAAGAGCGGGTAGCCAATCGGGTGATTGCCGATGAACTCACGCTGCAACTTGTTGTACGTGGTATCGATGTCGGCAATGAATGGATCGCGCGTCATACGACGGACGACCTTACCCTGATATACGCCGTTCGCATAGGTGCGGAGACGCTTCGGAATACCAACCGAGAAGTCCTCGATCGGAGCAAGACGCGGGTTGGAGTAATCCACTGCCTTGATATCAACGCCCTTGTCGAAGATGTCGTAGACACGACCTTCCATCAACAGCGTATCAAGACCAGGAACCAGACCGACCGGAATCGGCTTGTAGTTGTAGTAACGGGTCTCGCCAAAACGGTTCGGAGACTCAAACGGTCCCTGCTGGTTGACGATAGCCGCATTCTTCAACGGAAGCGTGCAGCCATTCCCCTGAATGTAGTAGGTGTTCTGGAGAGTACCGCTCGGCAGAATCGTGGTGACAGGCGCTTCGGTCTGTCCCCAGTAGTTGCCGCGAAGCGTATCGACGCCGCTCTGACCGCTTCCAACCGCGCCCGGAGGAGCATCGGGAAGACGGACCAGGAAACGACCATCGTTGTCGTAGATCGAGTTGGCGTTGGTATGATAGAACTCCATCGGCGACGGGCCCTGGACATCACCGAAGAAGAGAGCTCCCGCGGTGCTGTCAGCGGCGGCCGACGTGCGATAGTTGGTGATCGTATCGACGCTGCGGCCGACATCGGAGTATGCAAGGTTACCGGCAACCAGATCCTTGTTAAGAAGGATGCGGAGCTCGAAGTTCGGCGAGTAGACTGCCGAACCGGACCATGCGCGGTTCTGCTCGATGCGGACGCGGTGAGTGATCACCGAGTCAACACGCGGCGTGCCCGGGTTCGGTCCCGGCGGCTGACGGTCGTTGATGTAAATCGCACCACCGAGACCGGTGAAGTTACGATTCGGATCGAGGAGCGTGCCCCCCTGTGCGCGTGGGTTCGGATTGAAGTTCACCACCGGCGACGTGCCGTTGGCCGAATCCCTGTCGGCGCTGTTGCGGATGAAACGGGTCATCGCGCGCTGATCGACCGGCTCTGGGCCGGCGTTGAACGGAACCGGAGCTCCCGCGACGAAGTCATAAGCGACATCGCCGGCCGAGATGAAGTAGCGGTTCGTGCGAACCGGCGTCACCATCGAGATAGCACCACCGTTACCGCCGCGGGTCCTGTTGCTGTTGAACTCGACCGAGCGATAGAAGTTGGTGTTGCCGTTGTACGAGAAGATCGCACCGCCACCCAGGATCTCCGTGGAGAGGGTGCCGATCGGCATGTGGAATACATCCGGAACGCTGAACGTACCAAACTCGTTACCCGGACGAATCGGGCTTGCAAGCGGGTTGAACAGCTTGATCTGACGGATGGCGTCGACACGAGCCGAGTCACCGACGATGTTGTTGCTGAACAACACCTTATCGACACGTGCAAGGCTGTTGGTCGTGTTCGTGCGGTTATCGATGACGATTGCGCCGCCCGAGAGGCCAGCAGAGTTGCTGTCCAGCTTGATACGACGATCGACAAGCCTTACCGCGCCGGTATCCGGCGTCGTCAGGAAACGAGCCTCGATACGGGTGTTGCGCTGCGTATAGATGGCACCACCATCATACTCTGCCTTGTTCTTGATGAAGTAGACGCTGTCACCAAGCAGGTTCGGCGAAAGGAACGGATCCGATGCCGGGGCCGTGACGGCCGAGACATAGATACCACCACCCTGACCCGACTTGTTATTGCGGAAGAGGATGTTGTCGCGAACCGTCAGCTCAGGCGACGTGGAAGACATATAGATACCACCACCCTGCGACCACTTGCCGCGATCGGCATAGTTGACGTCGATGATGTACGGAGTAGCAGTGAAGTTGTCCTCGAAGCGCGAGCGCTCAAACACCATCGAGCTGCTGTCGCCGATGTAGAAGGCACCGCCGCGCGCACCGTTCGTGCGATACGACGAAGGAGGATTTGCAATGAAGAGCGTCGTCGTGTCCTGGAAGTTCACGGCGTAGTTACGCTCGCAGACGATCGAGTCGGTCGGATCCGGCGTGAGGCCGAGATTGCGAAGAGCGCTGCCACCACCGAAGAAGACGGTGATGTAACGACGACCCGAAACATAGACCGCGCCACCGTATGCCTCGTTCTTGGCGATGCTGGTGGCATTGTTCTGACCTGCGCCCGGGAACCCGGTGTTGATCGGCTTTGCAGCCGTTGCGCCATCATCGCGGTATCCGTTGACATCATTAAGGATATTGCCAACCACGACACGGTTGTCACGGAAGGTCAGACGACGAACGCGCCCCTTGTTGACCGCCATACGACCATCGTCATAGGTCTGACGATACTGAACCGCCAGTCCTGAAGGAGTCGTGTTGGTAAGCGCGGCAACCGTACCGAACGGAGTCGACACGGAACCGGCGTAGAGATCATAGGTCTCGGGATCGACCGGCGGATACGCCGTCGGCGCAATCGGAACACCCGGAGCGGGAGCGTAGAAGCTGCCGCTTGCATCATACGGAGCCTGCAGGAACTGCACGGCGCCACCATGATAGCGGGCGAAGTTGCTGTCGAACTGGCAATCGAGCAGCCAGGTCTTGGAAGAGAAAACGGTCATTGCGCCGCCACCACCGCTGGTGAGACGCTGCAACTGCTGGTTGAGGGCAAATCCGGCGAGAACCTGGGTCGGGTTATAACCGACAGCAACCGACGGATTGTAGAACGCGGTGCTCTGCACAACCGTGGTATCCTTGCGGAAGTTCACGAAGTGGCAGTTACGGAAGATCGCCGAGTCAGCGCCCGGAAGAATCACGATGTGACCCCACTCCGGCGAGTTCTGGTTGATCGGCCGGCCGCGGAAAATGATCGGCTCGTTGCGAACATCGCGCAAGTACGGCGTGTTGCTGCGGGCAGCATTCGTCACGCACTCGTCAAGATGGTTCGCATAATAGAAGAGCACCCGCGGCACGTAGCTGATCCAGTTCACGCCGGGAGAAGTAATCTCCGGCTTGCTGTTGAACGAACTTACGTGAGCCGAGAGGTAGCTGGTATTGCAGTAGCCGCCGGCGAAACCGGAGACTGCCGCCGTGTTACGATCCCAAACGGCACTGAGCTCGCCATCGGCGATGATCTTACCGCCGATCGAGTCGATCAGACGGCCGTTGGGAAGGAACTCTACTGTCGTTCCGGGCTCGATCAGGAGCTCGCCCGAGACAACGAAGTAGCCAGACACCTGGTATAACGTGTCCCTTGTAAACACTCGGAGTGTACCCTGCGGTAGTCGTCCGCTGACTTTAACGATAGGCTGCGCAAGCGCGCTCCCACCGATAAGTACGAACGCCACCAACAGGAGTAACGCCTTCAACAAACGTTGCATATTTCCTCCTGCAATGAGAGAATCAATGAGAAAACGATCTATTTCGTTCTGTGAATTTTCTGGTGCCTTTGTCTGAGAACCGTATCGTGACGGTTCGCAAGGAGTCTCAATATTCATATGACCTCTAAGCTTTTCTGTAATATCTCCGCCATCATGCGACAATCGATCTTCCGCCTTTCCATTCCATCAACTCGTGGACCCACTTATAGTTCGACGTTCAACCGGGCAAGCGCAAGACGCGCCTGCGTGTTGGCGGCGGACTGCGCGTATTGCGTGGCAACCGTCCTGTAGTTCTTGACTGCCTCGTCCTTGTTCTTGGCCATCTCGAAGTTCCGGGCGGCGCTCAGGAGATACTGAGGCGTGTTAAGCTCCAGATGATCGATTGATGCCGCCCTCGCATACTCCTTGGCCGCCGCATCGTAGCTGCCAGCCGCTTCCGCGACGGCGGCCAGACCGGCATGTCCGGCGGAGCTGAGCAGCTCATCGCTTGCCCCTGAAGCGATATCGTACGGCTCGGATGCCTGCTTTGTCTGTCCAAGCGCCAGATAGCTGTTGCCGAGATACAGCGCCGCGATCTTTCCAGCCGGGGTCGATTTCCACTCCGCGACCAGATCCTTCAGCCCACGAACCTTCTCCCCGTTGATCTTCTTCGAGGGATCGCCGTTGACCGCAATGGAGAATTCGCCACGATCGTAGTAGGGACGAATCCGGGCCAACTCAAGCTGGGCACGGTCATTCGACTTGCCACTGTTGATGTTGACCAGCACGATTGCGATGATTCCCACAAGGAGAACAATCCCGATAATCCCCAGAAGACGCAGATTGCCAAGGAAAAATCCCTGGCCTTCCTTGCTAACCGGAACCGGTGTTCTAGTATCGAGACTCTCTTGCCGCTTTGCCATTCAGGTATATATCGAGGTAATTCTGTTGATTCAAGACTTGTATAGAGAACAGGACGATGCCCTCGGGGGAGGAGGACAGCAGGTGGAGAGAATAGAAGTGCGCCCGGAGGGACTCGAACCCCCAACCCTCAGAACCGGAATCTGATGCTCTATCCATTGAGCCACGGGCGCGGACATGTTAAAGTAACATTTGAAGTGATTGCCGAACAACAACTATTATCAAGCCGATTGGCCTGAACGAATTCATGATTCGCTTTCATAGTTATCCAACAACAGACGGCAAATATATCTCGCCCCTTCTGTTCTTGCAATCATTCTTCGCGCAAGTACTTCAACTTTACTCGCCACGATCCTTTCTCTTTCCAAAGAACTGCGCTCACGGTCCGGACAGGAGACACCTCGGGCTGTCACGGAACTTCCGTTGGATGCTGAAAGCAATCAGGGTGCCACGCCTAAATCGCTTTAAATTTGAAGGAAATCACTGTTTTTATTCTATCTACTGTGAGGATCGGCCACATGCCGTGAAGTTTCGTCACGGTCACGATTTCCCCTCGTTCACGCTGCTTTCAACCAAACGGAAGCCCCCCTTCCATGGTTAGAAGAGAGGCTTAATTGCAACGGTGTTTTACGACATCCTATTGCCGGAACATCCATGGTCGATTGCTTAATTCTGCTTTGCGGCAATGGGGCCCCGCGTCCCGGAATAGCTGGAGAGCTTCCCTTCAATCGAACCGATTGCCACCTTCGTGCTCACCTTTACCGGGATCTTCCGGTCATCATCCGTGAGATAGACAATGATTCTTCCCTCGCTCTTGAAAAGCCCTCCCTCCACAACCAGCGGCTCCACCACCACGCAGTTGAATGTCCCGGCCGGCACTTCCACCTGCTCGCGCCCCAGCACCCGAACCCGGAGATCATAAGCCTGTTTGCCGTAAAAGTTCTTTACCGAGAAGCTTTGCCCCTTTTTCAGGCTCCGTACATCCACCGCCCTGGTGTAGTAGAATGCGCTAAGGATGTCATGGACAAACGCCGGAGTCTTGAACGATCCCTCGGTCGTCTTGGCAACATTTGCCCGCTGATCGATGTTGGCGGCAAAATCGCGGGAGTAGTTCCCCTCCCGGACCGTCTGCTCAAAACGCCATGGGAAGATACCGTCCACATCCACATAAGTCTCATATCGGTCGCGAACTTTGAACACCTTGTCGAACGCCGATGTGGTGCGGACATCGAACTTGATGTCGTAGCATGGACGGTCGTTGACGGTAACCGCCTGCGGGCCGATCTGCATGGTGGCCTGCCCAACCGTAATGAATTTATATCCAAGATCGAAGGTCAGCTTCTCGCCGAATCCATATGCCGTGTTCGGCTGATACCGAAGCGCGCCATTGGCAAAGGCATGTAACGCCGGTGTCGATTCCGGCGACGATCCGGTCAACCCGAGGACCGTGATGGCGGTAACGGCAGCCAACCCAAGGCAACAGGCAACGCGAAACGCGTTCGATCGAATGGCCGGAAGCATCATGATTGTTCTCACTGTTAACTGATTTCTATTCTTATTACCCGCCGAAGCGTCCAAAATTATAGCTGTTTGGTCGCTCTGGGGGGGAACAGGTTTCATCCCGCCATCAGTTTTTCGGATATCGGAACAGCTACGAGATGTAATCGCCGGTCCCCAGATCCCTTCCCACAAGCATTCCACGGCACGCCTCGATCACCCGCGCCGGGGCTATCCGGCTTACGCAGTTCTCGGGCTCATGCCCCCTGCCACAGGTGGCGCAGAGCGGCTCGTCGGGATGTGGCACCAGCGTGGTGCAGTGCTCGCCGAGAGGACGCCACCGGGCCGGCCATACGGGAGGAAGGCCGGGATAGAGCCCCACGACCGGCGTCTCAACCAGCGCCGCCAGATGCGCCGGCCCGGAGGAGCTGCCAAGAAACCCCGTGGCTCCCCGCAGAAGCTCGCTCAGCCCATCCAGCGAAAGGCCGGCAAGCACAACGGCACGCCCCGGAGATTGTATGCCGCTCAGCACTTCGGCGGCAAGGCTCTCCTCGCCGGACCCGGCGGTGATCACCATCGATAGATCGTGCCGCTCGGAAAGAAGCGCCGTGGCAACCTCGGCATATCCCGCCGCCGTGTAGACCGATGCCGATCCCCGGCTGCCGGGATGTATCACCATATACTCCCCCACCACTCCGGCCCCGGCCAGCGACCGCTTCGCCTCGGCATCCCCCTGCGGCGATATCGCCAGCTTCGGCATCCTCACCGGAAGCTCCCCCGCCAGCAACGGGCTTAACAGATTGACGCCATACTGTGCTTCGTGCTTGGCCCCCTTTCTCCGATGTTCGTACACCCATCGGGTGAAGAGGCCGGAATAATATCGATAACCGGTGCCGATGCGAACGTCGATACGCGCCAGGACCGCTTCCAGCGCGAGCTTCGGATCGGGCCGGGCAAAGATGATGGCGTCCGGCTTGTAGATCCGCATCAGATGCAGACCTCGCCGCATCGTGGTCAGCGTCAACACCTGATTGACCTCGGCTATACGCCTGACAATCGGAGCGGTGTATGGTGTGACTAGAAACGCAACCTCCGCATCAGGCAATCGCTCCTTCAGGGCGACGGCAATCGGCAGCGTGACGATAACATCGCCAAGCCCATCGGTGCGGGAGATAAGGATTCGCCGAAGCTCTTCTGTTGGTGTAAGCACTGGCATGCGCGGAAAATAGCGAAGAAGCCGGCGAGAAACCATCGTTTATTAGCCGCGGCCCATCTTCCCGGAATATCCCCGGCCCATCTTCGTAATAAATATGAGAAGAGGGACCGGCAACGAAAGAAGCGCTATTTTTGCTCCCCATGATCAATCAGCAGACCGATATCGGGACAATCCGCGTGGCGCTGGCCGGCTACGGACAGATGGGAAAGGAGATAGAACGATGCGCTCCCGAACGGAATGCCGTGATCGTGGAACGGTTCACCTCCACGACCGGAATCCGGCCGGAATCCGGAGATGATTTCGATGTGGCGATTGAGTTCACCCGTCCCGATGCCGCCGTCGCCAATATCACCGCCCTGATCAAAATGGGAACGCCGGTTGTGGTGGGAACCACCGGCTGGCTGGAACATCTCCCCGAGATCGAACGGCTGGTGAGTGAGCGTAACGGGCGGCTTATCCATGCGAGCAACTTCTCGATCGGCGTCAACATCTTCCTGAAAATCGTCGCGGAGGCGGGACGGCTGATGAACGATCAGGCGATGTACGACGCCGCGGTTCACGAGATCCATCACATCCGCAAGGCCGATTCCCCCAGCGGCACGGCGCTCTCCATCGCCTCGGTTCTCCTCCGGGAGCTTGACGGAAAATCCCATATCCTGGCGGAAACATCGCACGGGAAGATCGCGCCGGACGCGCTGCATCTTACCAGCCAGCGGCTTGGCGCAACCGTGGGGACGCACACGGTCCTCTTCGATTCGGAGGCCGATACCATCGAGCTGACGCACCGCGCCAAGAACCGTTCGGGGTTTGCTCTGGGAGCGCTCCTTGCCGCGCGGTGGATCATCGATCAGCCGTCGGGGATCTATCGCTTCGAGGATATCTTCTGACGGGCTGTTGAACCGGTCATCCTCAGGCATGATAACGACATCTCTCATCCATTATATATCATATATCCTGATCCTTTCATGAACTCCTTTCACGGCACCGGCACGGCACTCGCCACCCCATTCAACGCGGATGGCTCCGTCGATTTTGACTCGTTCGGAGCGCTGATCGATCTTCAGATCCGCGGTGGCGTGGAGGCGCTTATCCCGTGCGGTTCCACCGGCGAGAGCGCCACAATGACCCACGACGAGAAGCTGGCGGTGATCCGCTTCACGGTGGAGCGCGTGCGCGGGTTCGATGGAAAGAAACCGATGGTGATCGCCGGCACCGGCTCCAACGTCACCGACGCCACCATCGCGCTCAGTCGTGATGCGCGGGATCTCGGCGTGGATGGCATCCTCCTGGTCTCACCCTATTATAACAAGCCGTCGCAGCGGGGGATCATCGCCCATTTCGGAGCCATCGCCCAGGCCCTCCCCGATCTTCCGATTGTCCTCTATAATGTGCCAGCGCGCACATCGACCAATATGACCGCGGAGACCACGCTGGAGCTGGCATCGGCGCACCGGAATATCGTCGCCATCAAGGAGGCATCGGCCGATATGGATCAGTGCTCGAAGATCATCCGCGATGCGCCGGATGGATTTCTTCTCTACAGCGGCGAGGACAGCCTTACGCTTCCGCTGCTGGCGATTGGAGCGGGCGGGGTGATCGCGGTGGTGAGCAACCAGGTTCCGCAGCGCTTTGGCGATATGGTTCGCTACGCGCTTGCCGGGGATTTCGCGGCGGCCCGCGCCATTCATCTGGAGCTGTTCGATCTGATGCGGCTCAACTTTATCGAGTCCAACCCGGTGCCGGTCAAGGAATCGCTTCATATGATGGGGATCTTCAACTCCGTCAACTACCGGCTTCCCCTTGTCCCACTGACGGATGCCAACCGGGAAACCCTCCGCGCCGGACTTCAGCGTCTTGGCCTCTGCTGAGAGGCTGGGATGGAACCAGCCGGGCGGAACATCTCGCATCGCCCCGTAATGGATCGGGATCGAGGCCGATCGAATCGATATTCTCAACAATCATTTTTCTGATCCGGAACAACGCGTGGACGCAACTGAATTCTGGTCGATCTGCTCGGCAAACGGCATGGCTCTCTCGCGGGAGCAGATGGCACAGTTTGAACGCTATGCGGGCGACCTCATTTACTGGAACGAGAAGGTCAACCTGATCTCCCGCCGCGATATCGAGCATGTGTGGCTGCATCATATCCTTCATTCGGTATCGATTGCCTTTACCGGCGAACTGCCGAAATCGGGGAAGGTGCTCGATATCGGCACCGGCGGCGGGCTGCCGGGCATCCCGCTGAAGATTCTCAACCCGAAATTCGATATCACCCTGCTCGATTCCATCGCCAAGAAGGTGCAGACGGTGGGGATGATGGCCGGGCATATCACCGTGCATGGGCTGCGCGCCATCCGCCAGCGAGCCGAGGAGCTGCCGAACGATCCGAAGCTGAAAGGCCCGTACGATCTTATCGTCTCCCGCGCCACCGCGCCACTCGTCGATCTGATGAAGTGGTCGCGCCCCGTGCTGAAGAACACCGGCAAGATTCTGACGCTGAAAGGGGGAGCGCTTACCGAGGAGATACGCCAGGCGCAAACGAAGTTCCCCGACGCGGAGATCACCGTGATCGATCTTCGTGTCCGCGGCGCCGACTGGTTCGAGCTTGAGGAAAAGCGTCTTGTCAGGGTCCGGTGGGAGACACCGTTCGCGGCGCCGGCGGAGGAAACGGCGACGATCGACGCTCCGGCGGAGAACGACGATGAGCCGGCGGCATCGGACTTGCAGGGATAGCGCTCAAACTCAGGGAGGGAGGATGAGCAGAGCTTTTGTCAACGAGGATAGCGACCAGCCGGAGGAGCTGCCGGAGATCCCGCAATCGTCCAACCCCGGCTATATCACGTCCGCCGGGCTGGCGCGATTGAAGGCGGAACTGCACCATCTGGAAACCGTGGACCGGCCTCCGCTCGAAGCCGCGAGCGCCGCGGGAAGCCCGGATGGAGGCGAGCTTGCGCGGATCAGACAGCGGGTACGATATCTGGAGGCGCGTATCGCGCGGGCCATCGTGACCGATCCCACGGCCGCCGCCCCGGACCATGTTCATTTCGGCGCCATCGTGACCGTGCGCGATCAGAACGGCAACCGGATGCGGGTGCATATCGTGGGAGAGGATGAGACCGATCCGGAGCATAACACGGTGAGCTGCTTCTCCCCTCTCGCCAGAGCCCTGATGACAAAACAGGTCGGCGATGTCGCCATCTGGCGGAGGCCGATCGGCAATCTTGAGCTGACCGTGCTGGGGATCGAGCCCGGCCCCTGATCTATCTGTTCTTCACGTTCTTCCCCGAGGATCATGATCACTTCAATATTCCGCATCGCGGGCCTTGCCGCCCTCTCAATTATTTCCGCAAGCATTCTGCATGCCCAGCCGGAGCCGGTGGGACACTGGGATGGCGCGCTCAACATGATGGGGCAGGAGATGACCATCGCGGTTGACATCAGCCGCGCCGGAGATTCGCTCCGCGCCACGATCGATGTGCCGCAGCAGGGAGGCTACGGCCTGAAACTCCAGAACGTGAGCTATCACCCCCCCGAGCTTCACTTCGAGCTCCCCTCCGGCCTTGGCACCGCGGCGTTCGATGGAAAACGGAAGGGGGATTCGATCTCCGGGGGCTTCATGCAGGGGAGCCACAAGGGGGAGTTCGTGCTGAAGCTGGGGCCGCCCCGCAAGGACTCCACGCCGGTTGTGGCGGTTCCGTACCGGGAGGAGGAGGTCCATTTCAGCAACGACACCATCGCGCTGGCGGGAACGCTTACGCTTCCCCGGACCGGCGCTCCCCATCCGGCGGTGATCATGATCACCGGCAGCGGCCCGCAGAACCGCGATGAGGAACTCTTCAACTTCCGCCCCTTCCGCATCATCGCCGATCGCCTCACGCGCAACGGCATAGCAGTGCTCCGGTATGACGACCGCGGCACCGGCGAATCGAAGGGGACATTCGCCGGATCGACCACGGCGGATTTCGCCACCGATGCACGCGCCGCCCTGAAATTCCTGAAGGGGCGTCCCGATATCGACCCGAAACAGATTGGATTTATCGGACACAGCGAGGGGGGAATCATCGCGCCGATCGTGGCGGCGGAAGGGAATGATGTTGCGTTTATCGTGCTGATGGCCGGAACCGGCGTGAAAGGGGGGGAACTGCTGAAGGCGCAGGTGATGGCGATCCTGAAATCGAACGGCGCGCCGCAGACGGAGATCGATCAGGCGCTCCAGTTCCAGGAGAAGCTCCAGGCGGCAATCCGTACCGGAAAGGGGATGGACGAGGTGGCCGCATCGCTCCGATCAAACATCGCCAAAAGCCTTGGCAACCTTACCCCCGAGCGACTGAAGGCGATCGGTGACACGACCCGCTATCTCGATCAGGCGGTCGCCGGACAGTTGAAGTTTGCCGAGACGCCGTGGTACCGATACTTCATCGATCTGGATCCCGCCGTCGCTCTTGAAAAGGTGAAATGCCCGGTGCTGATCCTCTTTGGCGATCTTGATGTGCAGGTTCCGGCCGAGATGAACAAGGGAGGAATCGTAGCGGCGTTGAAGAAGGGGGGGAACAGCGCCTACACCGTCAAGACATTCCCGAAGGCGAACCATCTTTTCCTGACGGCGAAAACCGGAAGCCCAAGCGAATACGCGATGATGAAAAAGGAGTTCGTGCCGGAATTTCTCGACACGATTTCAAGCTGGATCAGCGAGCGCGCCGGGAAGAAATAAACCGGCTTATTACTTCGAATGCCCAGCCCCTTCAACAACGATCAGATGCAAGGCGGCCGAACCTGAGCGAATGAGGCGTCCTCGCGGACGCCTCATTGAGCGATGGTGAAGGCCAACGCCGCAGATGACGTTGTTCAAGGGGCTGATATAAAGCAAGGGGAAGACGGCAATGCCATCTTCCCCTTGTCGTATGAGCAGGATATCGTGATGAGGTCTATCACGATGATCCGCTCGTTGGATCTTCAATCGAATTCTCTGCCGGCCTGTCATCTCCGCCATCTTCATGACGATACAGAGCGGTGGATGAAACGGAGCCGGCTTTTTCACCGGCCCCGTTGCGCGATCTCAACAGATAATTATGAGCATCCGCTCGTGGTGCCGCAATCCTCGCAGACATGGCAGGCGCCGTTCTGCTTGACGCGCATCGAGCCGCAGTTGCCGCACTGCTCGCCGGTGTAGCCCTGCGCCTTCGCGGTCTGCACCTTCTTCTGGCTTTCACCGATCGGCTTCACCGGTGGGGCAACAGTGGTATCCACCGCCTTGCCGGAGACCGGCTTGGTGTAGAGCGCCTGTCCCGGCGAGAGCTTTGCCCGTCCGTTGGCAGGCCCGTTGCCGTTCGCGGTTCCATTGCCGTTCGTCGGCCCGCTGCCGTTCCCCTCACCGCCGGAGATGCTTCTCCCCTCGTTGGCCGATTCATCGACAGCCTTGACGTGGATAAAATCCTCGCGTCCCAGATACTCATATCCGATCGCCCTGAAGACGTAGTCGATGATCGACGTGGCGTTCTTGATCGCCTCGTGACCGAAGACCGGGCCGGCCGGTTCGAACCGTGTGAAGGTGAACGTATCAACGATCTTCTCCAGCGGCATTCCGTACTGAAGCGCCTTGGAGGCCAGCACGGCGAAGCAGTTGAGCAACCCCTTGAAGCTGGCCCCCTCCTTGTACATGTCGATAAAGATCTCCCCGAGCGTCCCATCCTCGTACTCGCCGGTACGGAGGAACACCTTGTGCCCTCCCACCGTTGCCTCACGGACAAACCCGTGACGACGTTTCGGCAGGCGACGGCGCTCCGCGCGATGATAGACCTTCTCGATGATCCGCTCGTGAACCTGCGCGTGCCCCACGTTCTCATCCCACGTGTTCTCATCCCCCGCCATCTCGGCCGGGTTCACGCTCACATCGCGAAGCGTTACCTCATCCACCAGATCCCCCTCGTTCACGGAGTTGAGCGGCTGCGAGAGCTTGGAGCCATCGCGATAGAGGGCGATTGCCTTCAGCATCAGCTTCCACGACTCGCGGTAGACGCGGGCAACTTCCTCCACGGTGGCGTGGTTCGGCATGTTGATCGTCTTGGAGATGGCACCGGTGATAAACGGCTGCGCGGCCGCCATCATCTGCACATGCCCCATGTAATCGATATACCGCTGGCCGTACTTGCCGCACTTGTTGGCGCAGTCGAACACCGGAAGATGATCCTCATTCAGCCCCGGCGCCCCCTCGATCGTCATCGTGCCGCAGATATAGCGGTTGGCATCCTCGATCTGCTCCGCGGTAAAGCCGAGCCCCGTCAGCAGGTCGAACGATGGATCGTTCATCTGGTCATCGGTGACGCCAAGCGTCGTCAGGAAATCCTCGCCGAGCGTCCATTTGTTGAACGCGAACTTGATATCGAACACGCCATCAAGCTGCTTCTCAATCGTCGTAAGCTTCTCATCGGTGAAGCCCTTCCCCTTCAGGCTGGCGCGGTTGATGTGCGGCGCCCCTTCCAGCGTCCCATATCCCTTGATATAGCGCTCGATCTCCACGATCTCCGTGTCGGAATAGCCAAGCGCGCGCAGCGCCTTCGGCACTGACTGGTTGACGATTTTGAAGTATCCGCCACCGGCCAGCTTCTTGAACTTCACGATGGCGAAATCCGGCTCGATGCCGGTGGTGTCGCAGTCCATCACCAGGCCGATCGTCCCGGTGGGGGCCAGGACCGTGGTCTGCGCATTCCTGTAGCCATACTGCTCCCCAAGCGCCAGCGCCCTGTCCCAGCACTCCTTCGCGGAGGCGGAGAGGTTTGCCGGGCAGAGCGCATGGTTCAGCCCGACCGGCTTGATCGTCAGATTCTCGTACTCGCCGTGTGGCACGTCGTACGCGGCGCGACGATGGTTGCGGATCACCCGGAGCATGCTCTTCGCGTTCCGCTTGTATGCGGGAAATGCCCCAAGCTCACGCGCCATCTCAGCCGATGTGGCATAGCTCTCCCCCGTCATGATGGCGGTGAGAGCCGCGCTCCAGGCGCGTCCCAGATCGGAATCGTACGGGATGCCGGCGGTCATC
Source organism: Kapaibacterium sp. (SeqCode) (assembly GCA_039917235.1). Lineage (GTDB taxonomy): Bacteria > Bacteroidota > Ignavibacteria > OLB7 > OLB7 > JAFDZV01. The sequence goes on from JBDSJW010000249.1 coordinate 28,410, forward strand.
AGCACCGTTCCCAGATTGGCGTAGCCCAGCCCGAGCGTGCGGTAATCGTAGCTCCGCTGCGCGATCTCCTTGGAGGGGAACTGCGCCATCAGCACGGAAATCTCCAGCACAACGGTCCAGAGACGGCAGGCATGCCGGTATCCGTCGACATCGAAGACGCGCGTTACCGGGTTGTAGAAATGTGCCAGGTTGATGCTCGCCAGGTTGCAGGCGGTGTCATCAAGGAACATATACTCGGAGCAGGGATTGCTGGCGTTGATCTCCCCATCCTTCGGGCAGGTATGCCACTCGTTGATCGTCGTGTGGAACTGGAGGCCGGGATCAGCGC
>JBDSJW010000250.1:0-4291 GCA_039917235.1 Kapaibacterium sp. (SeqCode)
CCACCGCGAGCATCGCGGCCATCTTCAGCCGAAGACCGGTATGCTCAGAGGCAACCGCCTCGCGATCCTTCCGGAAGGCGCTCTCCACGGTCTTCTGCGCCTGGAGATCGTGCCGAAGCTCCTTGTCGAGTGCCACCTGAAGGAAGAAATCCCCCTCCTCCGATGATGTCATCTCCCCCGACAGATAGCGCTGTATGAAAAGTTCTCGTTCAGAGCGTGTCATTCCTCGTTCTCCCTGTTGCTTTCACTCCCCTTCCCGCCATTCTCCTCGTTGTTCTCATCAAGCCCGATATATGCCGATATAATCCTCCCGAGCTGCATCCTCCCCCGCCATGCCCGCGTCCGCACGGCCCCCACCGGCTCCCCCAGCATCTCCGCGATTTCATCGAATCGATAGCCGGAGTAGGCGTTGAGGATCAATACGTCGCGCTGCGAATCGGGGAGCCGTGCAAGGGCTGCGACCACAAGCTCCTCGTTGTGGGAAAGCTCGCCGGCGGCGGAGTTGGGGTGATACTGTTCCGGGAGATCATCCAGCGATGCCGTGTTCTTCCGGTCGCGGATATGATTCAGGCTCAGGTTGCGCGCCATCCTTACCATAAACCCGACCGGATTGATCACCGCTTCGCGACCATCGGCCCGCAGCCTTATCACCTTCTCCCAGAGATCCTGCACCAGATCCTCCGCCTCCCGCTCGTTGCCGACGAACTTGAGGCAGTACATATAGAGCCGGTGCGTATGCCGGTCAAACAGTTCCATGAAAGCCGCGTCCTCCCCCGCCATAAAGCGGGCGAAGAGCTGCTCATCGTTGCCGAGCGGCTTTGGCGCCTTTGTCTCATTGTTCTTCGCCACGAGGTTCTCAACCGATGCCATTGGTTCTCTCATCCCGGTTCAGTTCTTCGTCAGCCGTTCAATGCTGATCTCTGGGCGTATAACACGGAAGCCCGCGCAAACATCACGCGTCGATGCCGGACCGCCCCGATTTGCGGAATATTCTCCCCTCTCAAAAAAAATTTCCGGTGCGTGATGTTTGCCGAACGGATTGTGTCATATGTTATGAACTCTTGAACGACGCCGGCAATCATCCGCCCCCCCCCGATCCCGTGGCGGTGCCGGCCCGACAACTTCCGACAGGTAACCGCGGATTCCGGAGCGCACCGGAGAGCAATCCGAAATCAGTGTGTTACCTGTCGTTTTTTTTTCTCCGGGAGATCGTGGCACGGTTGCGGCGCCCGGAATCACCGGACGTTCACCCGGCCGGAAGATCCCAATGATACAGCTCTACCTCTGCATACTTGCCCTCTGCCTCCTTCCCGTCATCGGCCACGATCATTCCGTTCCTGTTGAAGCTCCACGCACCCTCGCGCAGACGTTCCGCGATGCCGCGCATGGGGATGATTCCTCCGCGCGGCCGACTGTTCCCCCATCGAAGCTCTCGCGGTTTATCCCGGATTCCATCCTCTTCCCCATTACTGGCATCGGATATTTTCGCGATGACACGATGCTCCTCCGATACCCCGCCGCCACCGGCAGCACGCTCCTGCGAATCAGCAAACAGTTGGTTGGGAATCTGCATGGCGAGGGATTTTTCGGCGTCACAACCGGCCCGCTGCACTTTGCCGGGGATAACGTGGTGCTGCCGCTCCGCTTTGCTCCCGATACGGCGGGGATTCACAGCGTTATAGCGTTCGCGGTGGCGGCCGACACGATATCGGCCAAGAACGATACGGCCGCCGCCGCCATCCACGGAACCGCGGCGCGCATCCCGATTCACTTCGCCGACGGGGTTGTCGATTTTGGAACGGTGACAGTCGGATCGCGGAACACCCGATCCGATTCGCTGACCCTGGAGCCGACCGATACGCTTTTCAGGCCCGCCACGCTCTATGTGAGCGGCTATTCCATCACCGGCGATATCACCAGCTTCAGCATCGACACCAACATCAGCAGACCTGATTCGGTGAATGATTCCCGCAGGATCGGCGCGCGGCTGACGGTAATCTTCCAGCCGCGGACCGCCACCAAGGATACGCTCCGCGCCACGCTCACAATCCAGAGCGACTACGGTCTGCGGACGATAGCCCTGCGGGGAAGGGGCGTGGATCCCCCCGTCGCCGGGGATTCGATTCTGCTTCTCCCGCCGGACGTTATCAACTTCGGCACGGTGGCGGTTGGGAAATCGATCGACAGCCAGTTGCAGATCATCAACACCGATTTTTCAACGGTCGATGTCACGGTTGATATCTCCGACAGCATGCAGTTCCATCTGACCGATCAGACCCGGCGATTTACGCTGGCGCCCAAGACCAGCAGGAACATCCCCATCCGCTTTCAGCCGACGGCAACCGGAATCCACTCCGCGGCCCTGCTGGTATCAAGCACCGGCAACTTCAGCGGCCGGGTCAACCTTACGGGAAGTGGTTTCAGCCGGAGCGTGACGGTCACGCGCGATTCCACAACGCTTCAGAACCCCGACGCGCTCGGTTTCACCGGGGGGTTCGGCGCCTGTACCACCATCCCCCTGACCATCCGCAACAGCGGCACCGACACGGTTATTCTGAAGAGCTTCATCCTTGGGAAGGATGCCATCCACTTCAGCGATTCTCTCACCAACAATCCTCAGGGGGTCACGATTCCCCCCGGCGCCGGAGTGAACTGGCTGGTGCGATTCTGCCCCATCCCTCCGCTCACCGATTCCTCCACAAAATCGGTGAGCATTATTCTGGTGGATACGCGGGACTCCAGCACGGAGCTGGCGCATCTCAATCTCTCCGGGAATATCAGAAAGGACAGCACCATCACGATCATCGAGGATAGCCTTGCCATCGCGCCGGTGGAACTCAGGTTTGGTCCGGTGGAGATTTCCGTGAGCGATACGCTGGCAGTTACCATGACAAACACAGGGCCCAGGACGATCTTCCTGAAGAATGGCAACATCGTCTACGTGCAGGGAACGCAGTCGGTGTTCACAATCCTCTCACTCCCCAGCTCCATTATGCCCGGCGGAATGGGAACCGCGCTGATACGCTACTCCCCGACGGCTGCCACCGCCGACACGGCCGAGTGGCATCTGCAATGGGGGAAGCGCGATTCCCTCTCCATCACCAGGTTGTCCGGCAACGGGATCAACCCGGAGTATACCGTTTCGGTGGGGCCGGCGCGCGTCCGTGTGGGGGTGCCGTTCACGCTGCCGGTGACGATTGCCCCATCCCGATCCACGGCGGCGAACATCAACTGGGACACGGTGATCATCACCCTCGATCCCACCTCCCTCTACCTTCGCGATGTGGCTCCCGCGCCGGGGCAGATGCTGCGGTTTGAGCGACTGAACAACGGCCGCCGCATACAGATCACCCGCTCCTCCGGCGAGCTTCCCACGGCCGGCGACCGGCTTTTCACGCTTGATCTGATCGGCCTGACAAGCGGCGTTCCGCTGAACCAGGTCGGGATTATCGCGGTGAAGATGCGGGATGGACGGCCGGTGACGATAGCATCCACCGGAAGCATTACGCTGGAGGGATGCGATCTCGGAAAGACGTTCGACTTCAGCGAGAAGGCGGCTATCCGCGCTATCATCACCGACCCGGTTTCCGCGGGTGCAACGCTTCTCTACACCGCCCCCCAGGGGGCGACGCCGACGCTGCGGCTGATAGGGATGGGAGGAACCGAAGTGATGACGATGGAGCTGCCGGGCGGGACGGGGGAGGAACAGCAGACGCACCTTTCACTTGCGGGGGCTCCTCTCGGCTTCTATATGCTGGAGATTCGCGTGGAGGGGGACCGCACCACCGCACCGATCATGATCACAAGGTAGAGGGAGCGTGAAAAGTGTGATGATGATCTGCCCGTGGCTCTGCCCGATCCTTCTCGGAATTCTCGCCGGGGGAATCCTCCGCGCGCAGGATTCGCTGCCACGCCGAGACTCCTATATCGGCCCGATGGCGGGTTACGAGATCGATATCAACATGGGGCAGATCCCCGTCTTCCGTGGCTCCGCGGATTGCGGCACATTCGCCACCGGCACAAGCAGGGAAATCCCGATCGGCGTACGTTATCTCCACCCCACCTTTATCTCTCCGGTCTGGGGGCTCTCCGTGGCGGCATCCTGGAGCGCCTCCTCCGGCGGCTTTATCACCACTCCCACCGATCCACTCATCTTCCGCGACACCGTTAACGGCGGGCTCCGGGAGATCCCGCATCAATACCGGCTGACGGAGGATTCGCGGATGATACGGGGGGAGATCGGCATCGGCTACCGGCCGGCGGAGCAGCTCACGTTCGGATTCGGGATATC
>JBDSJW010000251.1:0-10805 GCA_039917235.1 Kapaibacterium sp. (SeqCode)
AGCCGCCGCATTTATCATTATCAATCCCGATGTAATCGTGCCTGACGATCTCTCACTCTTCTCGCTCATCAAGTGGTCCCCGCTGGATCTGCTGATTCCGATCGTGATCATCCAGCGGATCGCCGAACTCCGTCTGGCGAAACGGAATGAGCGGGCGCTCCTGAAGGAGGGGGCGGTGGAGGTCGGCGCGAACCATTATGGCGCCATCGTGGCGCTCCACACGCTCTGGTTTATCGGAATGATCGTGGAGATTGTGATCCTCTCCCGTCCCATCAACCCGTTCTGGCCCGTGCTGCTGCTGGTTGTTATTCTGGCGCAGTGGCTCCGCTATTCGGCCATCCGTTCGCTTGGCAGGTTCTGGAATACGAAAATTCTGGTCCTCCCCGGCGCCAGGGTGGTGGCGCGTGGACCCTACCGGTTCCTGAAGCATCCCAACTATATCGCCGTGATGATCGAGCTGCTGGTGCTGCCGCTGATCTTCAGTTGCTATGTCACCGCCATCACCGCGTCGATTCTGAACGTTGCCATCCTCGTCATCAGAATCAGGGCGGAGGAGAGGGCATTGCGGGAATTTGGAAAGGGATACGACAAGGTGGGAAAAATATCAGTCGGCGGAAAATAGCATCGTAGCGCGTCGTAGCCCCGTCGGGGGACGTTTCAAACGTCCCCGCATTTCTCCCTACGGTTTAAATCGCGGGTCGCTGATAAACGATTCATCGGTGAGCGCTTTCAGAAACGCCACCAGATCGGCGCGATCCTGATCGGTGATGTTGAGCGGGTGCATCACCGGATCGAGATTCGGATGCGCGTGGTTCAGCGTCACGTAATGTTCCACCACTTCCTCCAGCGTCGCAAGCGAGCCATCGTGCATATAGGGGGCGGTCAGGGCGATATTCCTGAGCGTCGGCACCTTGAACTTCCCCATGTCGGCGGGGTTCTCGGTCACTTTTGCCCGGCCGCTGTCGATCGATTTTCCGAGGAAGCCATCGTTCTTGAAGGTGTTGTTGGAGAAGTTGAAGCCGATATGGCAGTGGAAGCACTCCCCCTTCTCCCCGAAGAAGATTGTCATCCCGTGCTGCTCCTGCACGGTCATCGCGCTGCTGTCCCCCCGGTCGAACTTGTCGAACCGGCTGTTGCCGCTTACCAGCGTCCGCACAAACGATGCGATGGCGCGGGTCAGCGTCCCGGGAGATGGGAGCGTATCGTAGGCGCTGCGGAACATCGTAACATACTCCGGCACGGCGGCAACCCGGGCGGTGGCCTCCCCAAGCGTCATGTTCATCTCCAGCGGGTTGATGATCGGCCCAATCGCCTGCTGTTCCAGCGTCGGAACGCCGCCATCCCAGAAATAGCTGCTGTTGTAGGCCATGTTGGCGAGCGATGGGGCGTTGCGGCTCCCGGTCCTCCCCTCCACGCCGATGCTGAACTGGTTCGGATCGGCGAAGGCCTTCTCCTGAAGATGGCAGCTTCCGCAGGCGACCTCGCCGGTGCGGGAGAGCTGTTTGTCGTAGAAGAGCTTCTTGCCGAGCGCTATTCTCGCGGCGGTCAACTGGTTTCCCGCCGGGACCGGAAGCTCCGGGAAGCCCTTCGGGATCGTCACAAGCGGCGCCGGCGGGGTATCGACGGCGGCGGAGCAGGCGGCCATCAGCATCGCCAGCGCAAGGGCTCCCAGATAATATCGTCCGTATCGCACGCTGCTCCTACGGTTGAAGGGTGATAAATCCCGATTTCGCCAGATTTCTGGCGACCGTATCGGCAAGGCGACCGCTGTTGACCACGCGATCGGAAAGGGCGCCGCCGGGGTTCGGGAAGGCGCCGCCGGAAGGGGTGACAAAGAGGCGGTTGGTATTCACCAGCATCGTGGCGGCGCGGCCGGCCCCTTTTACCGTGAAGGGGGTTGCCAGTTGGATCGAGGCAAGGCGGCCATCGGTTCCCACATGGTAGTAGAAGCTCTCCCAGCTCTTGTTGACCATCGCAAGCCCTTCGATCTTGAAGAAGATGTAGCCGGGATTCCATCCCCAGTACATGTCGTTATCCACGTTGAGCGGGTATGTCTGCTGCGATGCATCCACATGGTTAAATCCCGTCCCATCGACCGGATCGCTGGGAACGCCGATCGAGAATGTGGCTCCCGTGTAGGTCCCCTTCCGCGCCAGGAACCGGACGACCTGCGTCTCCGGGTTTACATAGTCGCAGAAGGTGAGATTATACTTCAGCGGGATGCCGGCGGTATCCACAAGCGTGGCCTCCACGGGGTTGCCGGCGCTGTCCAGCAGACTGAACTGCGAGACGTAGAAGCGGAGCGCTGATGGTTTGTACCGCACCCCGGACTCCGTTGTCATCTCCGAATCGAGCATAAATGGGGCGGTTCCGGCCACGGTCTTGAGGTCGAACGTCGTCACGTAATGGGCGGTATCGGGAGGGGTGACCTTCTGTTGCGGGCTGGTAGTGTCGCTGCAACCGGGCGCCATCACCGCGGCGATCCCGAGGCAGAGGATGGAGAGCGTATATCGTGGATTCATAAGTGTCATCGGAATGGGTTGCTGTTCGGGAGTCCGTCGCGTGATGAACGTGAATCCATCGTGCTGATTGTATGAAGATCCGTGATGTTGTGCCGCGATGCGTATACCGTGTCATCTCTGCCATGCTGTGCCGTGTGTGCTGTGCTGCGTATACCGTACCATCTCTGCCATGCTGTGCAGTATGCCGAGATGTGTGCGCTGTGCTGCGTATACCGTGTCATCTCTGCCATGCTGTGCCGTGTACGGGCAGGTCTCAGACCTGCCCCGACAGGTAACGCTAACAGTGCATCGTAGCGTAGTACTTCCAAAGCTAACACCGCATCATCCTTCATTCCGGCCGTATGCGCGGATCACCCCCACAATTTCCCCCAGCAGTGCAACATCCTCGCTCTCCTCGGAGAAGGTAAGCTTTTTGTAGTAGCGGTTCGATGCCGCCAGCGCACGCGTCCCGGATGATCCCTGGAGACGGCGGACCATCTGCTGCGAGCCCACCAGCGCGAAGACGAGCGCGCCATCGGGGAGATCGCGCTCCTGCCGGACGATCACATAATCCCCCTTGAATATCCCCTCTCCGTCCATCGCGTCGTCGGCGACGATGGCGGCAAAACTGTTCGTGGTCGGGAAAAGGCCGGGATCAGGGGCCAGCGTGCCGTGCGGGTTCATAAAGATGGAAAACGGATTCGATGCGTCGCCATCCCCCACCACGGGGATTTTTTTTCCTCCCTTTGCCACCGGGGAGGTCGCCGGCGCGTTCTCCGGGAGCGCTATGCCGCGCGCCGTCCCCTTCAGCCGGAGGATATATCCCTTCCGCTCCAGCGCTATCAGCAGATCGTTTACGCCGTTTGTGGAGCGTATGCCGAACCGCGCGCCGATCTCCGTGATGGTCGGCGGGGAGTTCCGCCCCTGAATGCAGGAGCGGATAAACTCGTAGATCTCATTCTGCCGCGGCGTGAGCGATCCGCGCGCCGCGATGCTGGTGCGAGCTGTGGACATTGTTTCGATGTTCGGAAGGAGGGCCGATTGTCCATCCGCCGAATCGCGGAGCCATTCGGGCGATACGACTCCGAATATACGGGAACTCCGGGGAGCCACGGCGCGATATCGCGATACGGAAATCGCCTATCTTGTGGCGACGCGGCGGGCATGTGACCCGCCCGGCTGATCCACGCGAACTACCGGATGAGGCTATCGATGATCAAGGCGGTCGTCTTCGATCTTGACAATACGCTGGTCGATTTCATGGCGATGAAACGGCAGGCGGTGGACGCCGCGATCACCGCCATGATCGACGCCGGCCTGAATATGAGCGTAAGCGATGTAAAGGTGCATGTGGATAAGATCTACGGCGAGCAGGGGATCGAGTACCAACGGGTGTTTGACCAGCTCCTGATCGATATCTTCGGCAGGATCGACTACAAGATGCTCTCCGCCGGGATCGTCGCCTATCGTCGCGCGCGGGAGGCGGCGTTGAAGCCCTATCCGCATGTCTCGGCCACGCTGATGGAGCTTGTAAAGCACGGCGTCAAGCTCGCCGTCCTCTCCGATGCCCCCACCCGCGAAGCCTGGCTCCGCCTGAGCTACATGAACTTCCATCACATTTTCGATTACGTTGTCACGTTCGACGACACCGGCAAGCGCAAGCCCGATCCGGCGCCGTTCCGTCTGGCGCTGGAGATGCTGAAGGTGGAGCCTCGGGAGGCGATCATGGTGGGGGACTGGGCCGAGCGGGATATGGTGGGGGCCGCGGCCATCGGCATGAAAACCGCGTTTGCTCTCTATGGCGATTCGTTCGGGAACCAGACGGTGCAGGCCGATTATACGCTTCGCGATATCAAGGATCTGCTGACAATCGTGCTGGACCGCGACGAGCGGCGGGAGATCACGGCACGGGAGGAGAGCCGCATCAACAACGCAGGGGAGGGAGAATGATCTACGGAATCGGAACCGATATCGCGGAGGTGGATCGGATCGCGGAGGCGCTCAGGGTTTACGGCGAGCAGTTCGAGCGCCGCGTTTTCAGCGATGAGGAGATCGCCTATTGCAGGAGAACCCCGCGCCGCATGGCGGAGCGCTACGCCGCCCGGTTTGCCGCCAAGGAGGCGTTCTCAAAGGCGATCGGCACCGGCATGTCGCGGGGGATACGCTGGCGCGATATCGTCGTCCTGCGCAAGCCCGGCGGCAGGCCCACGCTCGATCTTCGGGGGGAGGCGGGACGCCGCAGCGCGGGGATGCGGGCTCATCTATCACTGACCCATACCGACACCACGGCCATGGCGACAGTGATTCTGGAACTGGAGGAATAGCGGGAGGGGCTGCGACAATAAGGGGGTAAGCGGGTCTTTCCGATCGTCGTCCTTTCAGGCACCGCGCGGATTTCCGGTCGTGATGATCGGCCACGAAGCGTGATCGATCGCACCGGCCCGCGACGATGATATCGCCCAAACCGGCATGCGGTGGGGGTTATGGAAGGATGGCACGCGCTTGCATCGTCGAAACCCGGCGGTGCATCTCTCGGCAAACTCCCTCCCGACTCCCGGAGCAATCATGAACATCACCTACTTCCTGCTGTATCGCCTACTGCTCGGCTCATTTCTCGGTATCATCCTGATCGCCTCCACGTCGCGCGCGCAGCCCCATCTGGATGATAGTGCTGTGGGGACCACCTACATCCTCGCCTTTCCCGACACCACATCGAACAACCTGGACCCCCGATTTCCAAACACCGGCGTGCAGGATCTCTTCCAGCTCTTTATCTATTCCGCGAAGCCGGGGACTGCCAAGATCAGCAACGGCGGCGTCTGGAGCACCGTGGAGCTGAGCGCGGGGAAGTTTGTGACGTATGATGTCACGATCAACCCGGTGGTGACGGTCTCGAACGTGATTCAGGAGAATACGGTCCGCGTGGAGTCGCTGAATTCGCTCGTGGTCTACTCCTATTTCGCCACCAAACAGAGCTGCGAGGCATGGGCGCCGATTCCGGTGGAGCTGTGGGGGACGGAGCATAACGTGGCGGCGGCGCCGGGAGAGACGGTGGCAAAGGAGGAGGTCCCGGGGATGAAGGAGATAGTATTTACGCGGCTTCCATCCCCGGCGGAGTTCACGGTTATCGCGGCGTACGACAACACGAAAATGGTGATCTCCAAACATGGCCGCCAGGTCAACGGCATGCCTGATACTATCCTTACGCTGGCGGAGAACCAGACGTATCAGGTTCAAAGCTGGGTCGATACCACAATCAGTGTCGCCCGTCAGCCTGATATCGGCGGGGTGCGGATATCATCAGACAAGCCGGTCGGGGTGATCTCCGGCAACTCCCGCGCGCGGGTTGACAGAAGCGGTCGCGGGATTTCCGGGAACGCCTGGAAGAATATGATGATGGAGTGGATCACCCCCACGGAGCAGCATGGGACGGCGTTCGTCTATATGCCGTCGTGGGACGCGGTTCATCCCGGCGGCGGCGCCAGCGTCACGCGCGACAGCGAGCATGTCAGGATCTACGGCACCTATACTACCTACAGCACAAAATACAGGGACACGACCAGAGGGAGCTATACCATCAATGGTGTGCGCCGCTCGTTCAGAGTGTTGAGGGATACGCTTATCGACATCGCGATCCATCCGGCGCAGGCGGTCTATTTCGAAACCGACCATCCCGCGATGGCGATGATGCACTCGGAGTCGGTTGTCCGCACCGATACCAGCTATCCCGGCGGCGGCCTTACGCCGAACCGGACCTACAGCGGAACCGCCCCCTACATGGTGGAGCTTACACCGCGCGAGCAGTGGTCCGGCTTCAGCCCGTTCTATGCCCCCGCCACCCCCGCCGGCATGGAACATTATATAAATGTGGTGGCCGATACCGCCTCCGCGAAAAGGATATCGCTGGAGGATGGGAGCATCTTTCCATTCACCTGGACCATTCCCGGAACGGATCTGATCTGGGGAACCCTGCCGGTGACGCCGGGGGTCACGCATACGCTCACCGGGAGCAACGGGGCAACATTCTCCGGGTATGTCTACGGGCTGCGGAGAGGATCGGAGAAGATCGAGTTTCCCGGCGGCCCGGCGCGGTACGAGGAGATCAACGCGCTCTCCTACGGCTATCCTCTTGCTCCTGGGAGAAACGTGCTTCGCGGTCCTGACAGCCTGAAGATTGATACGCTGGTGGAGGAGTGGCTCCATATCATCATCCACACGCTGAACCCGAGTCCCGTCGGCCTGCGCTCGATAGCCTTCGATCCCTCCTCTATCGTCAACGCCAGGATGCTGCCGATCGATCCCGCCAGATTGTCCGACCTCATCGGCAAGACGAAGGCACTGGTTGATATCCGGCCCGTTGATATGCTGAAGGACGCGAGCGCGACGGTGATCATCAAGGACCGGACCGGCGCGGTGCACTATGTCTATTACCACTACTATGCCTTCGTTCTGGCCCCGGATCGTGACTTGATCGATTTCGGTGATGTGCAGTTCGGCACCACACCGACCGATACGATCATCTTTACCAACCTGCGCGATTCTGTTGTTGAGACATTAGACATCAGGCTCCTCACGAAGAACTTCACGGTGCTGAGCACCGATCCGCCCTTCTCGAGCCGCTTGATGCTGAAGCCCGGGGAGAGCGTAACGGTGGTCGTGCAGTTCAACGGCAACAACCCTGACGGTCCCTACGCCGATTCGCTCATTTTCGTCTTTAGAGATACCAAACGCGCCCTCTTCGTGCACGCCCGCATCGTCAACGGTCCGCCGGCGGGAGTCGATCTTCATTCCGCCTCCGTTCCCGGCTATGCGCTCGATGCGGCCCGTCCAAATCCGGTAAGCGGGAAGAGCACGATCTCCTATCGTCTTGGTGCTTCCGGCCCGGTCAACGTGAGCATCTATAACGCGGCGGGGGAGCTGGTGGCGGTGCTGGCGGATGGCGCGCGGAGCGCGGGGGAGGGGAGCGTAACGTGGGATGCCTCCTCGCTGCCGGCCGGAACCTACTACTGCCGGGCACGCGCGGGATCGTGGAACGCGGCGCTACCGATCGTGGTGATACAATAATTCCCGGTGAACGTCGGGCCGGATGGCAATCTCCGGCCCCTCCGATGCCGGCAACAGGGGGATCTTTTATCCGGTCCCTTTCGGAGATATTTGCTTTGCAAGCCTGGTTCGGAGCCTCAGTGTATGCTATCTGTAATGGTTTGCTCCGCGCCGTAAGGTTTGCTCCGCGAACCCGGTTCCCACGTTCGGAACCTCAATTCATTCTATCTGTTTCGTGTATAGGATTACAGTTATGATTACCCCCTCGTATCTCAGAAATATCGCGCTTGCCGCGGCGATATTCATCGCCACGGTGGCGGCGTCCGTTGGCCTCCGCGCCCAGTCAACGCTCGATGAAAACGTCGCAGGAACCACCTACATTCTGGCGTTTCCCGATACCACCGCCCACAAACTGGACTCCCGGTTTCCGAACAACAAGGTCAAGGAAAGCTTCTCCCTCTTCCTCTATTCCGCCGTCGGGCCGAACAAGGTCAAGATCATCCTTGGCGGCGCCACGAATGTGGTGACGCTGGAGGCCGGCAAGTTCCTCTCCTATGATGTCAAGACCAGCCCGGTTATCACCGTCACAAACTCGATTCAGTACAACACCATCCGCCTGGAGGCGGAAAAGCCGATCATCGTCTACTGTTTCTTCGCGGTGAAGCAGAGCTGCGAGGCATGGACGCCGATCCCGGTTGAGCGGTGGGGGACGGAGTACGACGTTGCCGCGATTCCGGGGGGTGTTGTGAAGGATGTCGGTATTGCCGGGACTCGCGCTATTCCCTTCTATCCGAAGCCGGCCCCCGCGGAGTTTCTGATTATCTCCGCATACGACAACACGAAAGTGGTGGTCACCAACTACGGCCGCAGATTCAACGGCAACCCGGATTACACGTTCACCCTCGGTGAGAATCAGGCCTATCAGATCCAGAGCTGGTGCGATACCAACATCACCGCGACCACGCAGGTGGATCTTGGCGGGGTGCGGATTTCCTCGGACAAGCCGATCGGCGTGATCTCCGGCAACTCCCGTTCAGACATCGGCGCGGGAGGGAGGGGGCTGACCGGCAATGCCTGGAAAAATATGATGATGGAGTGGGTTCCCCCGGTCGAGCAGCAGGGGCGGGAATTTGTCATGATGCCGACCTGGGACGCGGTTCACGCCGGGAGCGGCGCGAAGGCGACAAGGGATACCGAGTACGTCAGAGCCTACGGCACCAGCGGGAACGATCCCCGGCGGGATACCACCGTCGGCACGTACGGCACAGCCGTCAGCGATACGTTCAAGGTGGTGAAGGATACGCTTATTCAGTTGCCGGTTGTCCCGCCGCATGCCCTCCATGTTACGACCAATCGTCCCGCGATGATGATGATGCATTCGGCCTCCGTGGTCCGGCTGGATACAGCGTACAAGGTGACGCAGACCCTTTTCGATACAAGCTACAGCGGCACTGCTCCGTATATGGTGGAGATGGTTCCGCGCGAGCAGTGGGCATCGTTCGCGCCGTTCTACGCGCCGGTGAATTCCGCCGCCATGCTCCACTATATCAACGTGGTAACCGATACGCTCTCCGCGAAAAAGATATCGCTGGAGGATGGGAGCATCTTTCCATTCACCTGGACCATCCCCGGAACTGACCTGATCTGGGGGACGATGTCCGTGACGCCAGGGGTAACTCACACGCTGACCGGTGCCGACGGTGCGAAGTTCTCCGGATCCGTCTACGGGCTTTCCAGGGGGAGCGAGATCATCAGGTTCAGTCCCCCAATGGCGGCGGAGTATGAGGAGTATAATGCGCTCTCCTACGGCTATCCGCTGGCTCCGACGAGAAATGTGCTCCGCGCGCCCGCCGATAGCCTGAAGATCGATACGATCATGGTGGATCTGCTCCATATCACCATCCGCGCGTTGAACCCAAGCCCCGTCGGCCTGCGCTCGATATCCCTCGATCCCTCCTCCGTTGTCAACGCCAGGATTGTACCGATTGATCCCAACAGATTATCCGATCTCATCGGCAAGACGAGGGTGCAGGTGGATATCGCGGCTGTTGATCCGCTGAAGGATGCAAGCGCCACCGTGATCATCAGGGACCGGACCGGCGCCACGCACTACGTCTATTTCCATTACTACGCCCGCGTCCTGGCCCCGGATCGTGACACGATCGATTTCGGCGATGTGCTGTTCGGCACATCACCAACCGACACGGTCACCTTCACCAACCTCCGCGATTCCGTTGCCTATCTGTTTAGCCTCATGTTCGCCACAAAGGATTTCACGGTGGTCAGCACTGATCCTCCCATCAATGGCAGCGCCATGCTGAAGCCGGGGGAGAGCATAAAGGTGGTGGTGCGGTTCAACGGCAACAACCCGGTCGGCTCCTATACCGATCTGCTCGATGTAAGGTTCGGATTCGCGGGGCGGAAACTTCCAACACATGCCAGGGTTTTCAGAAAAACATCAGTGGGAATCGATCTCCCTTCAGCCTCGGTTCCCGGCTATGCGCTCGATGGGGCCCGTCCAAATCCGGTAAGCGGGAAGACCACGATCTCCTATCGTCTTGGTGCTTCCGGCCCGGTCAGCGTGAGCATCTATAACGCGGCGGGCGAACGGGTCGCGCTGCTGGCGGAGGGATTGCGGAACGCGGGGGAGGGGAGCGTGACGTGGAATGCATCCGCGCAGCCAGGCGGGATTTACTTCTGCCGGATAGAATCCGGCCAATGGAGCGCCACGCGGACATTTGTGGTGGCTAGATAATCGCCTCGGGCAGGGCATACTGGTGGATCGGGAGGGACGGGGATACATGCCGCGTCTCTCCCGACTCCGGCAACCATGCGGCTTGCGTGTTCACGAGGGACAATAAAACCAGTCGGTTCGGATCGCCATAAACGATACGGGTCGGCATGCGCCGGGGCTTTCCAGCCGGGCGCATATACTACAACGAGGGACACACATGACCATCATTACCCGGTGCATTGCCACCATTGCCATTCTTTTGATCGTCGGGGTATGTGCCCCGCGCCGCGCCGCGGCGCAGCCGATGCTGGACGACAACGCATCCGGAACCACCTACATCCTGGCGTTCCCCGATACCACTGCCAACCGCCTCGACAGCAGGTTCCCGAACAACAAGTTCGTCGATGGTTTTTCCATCCTTCTCTACTCCGCCGTCGGGCCGAACAAGGTCAGGATCTTCGGCAGCGGCGGCAGCACGACCGTAGTGACGCTCAGCGCGGGAAAATTTCACAGGTATAATCTCGAGA
>JBDSJW010000252.1:0-4053 GCA_039917235.1 Kapaibacterium sp. (SeqCode)
GATCAGAAAACAACGAAGCCCCGCGATGGAACGTCAACAATCGGCGTTCATCACGGGGCTTCATTTTTTCAGCGAGAGAATATCACGCCACGCCGCATTTCCTGAACCACCCCAGCAGCCGTCGCCAGCCGTCCTTTGCCGCCTTCTCCACATAGCTGGGACGGTAATCCGCGAAGAACGCATGTCCGGCATCGGGATAGATCAGTAGCTCCGACGGGTTGCGGGCCTGCTTCAGCGCCGCGCGCATCTGCTCCACCGTATCCACCGGGATGCTCTGGTCCTTTCCGCCGTAGAGACCCAGCACGGGGGTCTTCAGCGTTGATGCAATATCCAGCGGGTGCTGTGGCTGCAACGGCGTTGTTGGCCCGGTGAGACGACCGTACCACGCGCCACCGGCCTTCACGTTCGGGTTGTGCGCCGCGTCGAGCCAGACGATCCGCCCGCCCCAGCAGAAGCCGGTAATCCCAAGCCGTCCCGTATCGCCGCCGTTGTTCGCGGCCCACGCCACGGTGGCATCCAGATCGCCCATCACCTGCGCGTCCGGCACCCGCGCCACCACCTTCAGGATATCCTGTATATCGCTCATCGTGGAGACATCTCCCTGTCGAGCAAACAGCTCGGTAGCCACCGCCATGTAGCCGACCCGCGCCAGCCGGCGGCAGACATCGCGGATATGTTCATGCACGCCGAAGATCTCCTGAACCACCAGAATCACCGGGAACGGCCCCTTCCCCTCCGGCATCGCCCGGTAGCCGGGAATCATCTCCCCGCCAACCGGAATCCTCACCTCTCCCGCCACAAGGGCCTTCTCATCAGTAAGGATTGTCCCGCTGGCAATCGGCTGCACGGCAAGAGCAAACCCCGCCGCGAGCGTCGTCATGACGAACGTCCTTCTGGAAATTCCATCCCCCTGCTCCCGGGAATCCTGCTCGTCATTCATATCGATCATGTATTAAGTGAAAGCACAAGTTGTGGGGCCGGTATGTGATGGTTCTCCCTGATCGGGACGATCGCCGTGCCGATCGAAAAGAATTCGATCACATGGGAATGCCACTGATAGCTCCCCTCGTGCAACTGCACACCGACGATGCCGGCCGCCTCCAGCGTCCGCGCCTCCATCTGCATCCGCTCCATCGCCAGCTCGCGGGCCTCGTAGAGCGCCTGCGTGAAGTTCACCATCTCCGTGTTCTGCCCCGCGTTGCTGAACCACTGCCCGATGGTCTGATGCGACACATGGAACACGCAGTTCCCCATCACCAGGCCAACGGGCCGGTAGCCGGCCTTCAGCAGCGTCCAGAAATCCTGGCCGGAGAGATCGCTGGTGAACGGACGATCACCGACCGCGCGGTAGCTGATCGATGTATCGGTGGCCCGAACAGCCGTGCCGATCGCCACGAACTCCATCAGATGCTCGCCGAACCCGAGATGCTTTGTCTCCAGCCGGACGCCGACCACGCCGTCGGCGCCGAGCATCTTTGCCTCCTCCTCCATCCGCTCCATCGCCAGCTCGCGGGCGTGGTACATCGCCTGGGTCAGCACCACCATCTCCTCGTTCTTGCTCCACTGGCGCGCCTGATAGCCTGTGTGATAGATCGAGCTTCCCACCACCATTCCAAGCGGCTCGAAGCCCGCCTCCTTCACCAGAAGGAACTCGTTGACCGATAGATCGCTGGTAAAGCAGCCGCGCAGAAGATTGAGACGTTCGCCGGCATGAGCCGGCAGATCGGTTGGGGTCTTGTTATCTGACATTAGAGGTTCCTGAGTTGGTTCGGATGGGACAAGGGACGGAGGGAGGGGGAATTCATGAATTCCCCTTACGACGGGATCAATCTCCACATGATGCCGCGGCGACATGGCATCCACTAATGCGTCTCCTTTGCGGCGGCGCTCTGGATAGGCCCGCTTCTGCCGCTCGCCAGATCGATGATGATCAGCGGCGATGGCGCGGGGGCCGGGGCGGCGTGCGGGTTGCGGATGATCGCGGTGCCGAGCGCGGAGAAGGTGATGATCAGATCAAGGTGCTTGGTGTTGCCATACTCGTATTCGTTCTCCTCCATCTCATACTCGATCTCCATCCCCACGGTCCCCTCCCCCTTGATATGCTCGGTCTCCGCTCGAAGCCGCTTGACGGCGATCTCCCGCGCCTTGCTCAGCCCCGCGGTGAACTGGATGATCTCCTGGTTCGCCATGCCGGAAAACCACGTGTTGGTCAGCACCTGCATTGTGTCAAACCGGGTGGCGACATAGTAGCAGCTCAGGCCGAACACAAGACCGCGCGGAAGATAGCCCGCCGCATGGAGCTTCCAGAAGTCCTGGCCGGAGAGATCGCTTGTGAAGGGATCGGCCATCGGCGGATAATCGGGGAGCCGGATCGCCGTGCCGATGGCGGTGAACTCAAGATGGCTTCGGTCCCACGCCTTCCGCTTCGCCGTCAGACGGACGCCGATCACGCCGTTGGCGCCAAGCGCAGTGGCCTCCTGCTTCATCCGGTGGAGCGCCAGCCGCCGGGCATCGATCATGGCGCTGGTAAGCGCTGGAAGCTCCCCCGACGAGGTGGGGCGCACTCCCGAGCGCAGCGCCAGATAACTGAACTTGTAGAAGGAACTCCCCATCACCATTCCAAGCTCCTCCGCCCCCGCCTCGCGCGCCAGGAGAAACTCGTTGCAGGTCAGATCGCCATGCGCCGGCCCCGATCTGAAGCGTTCAAGCGTGTCAGGGGAGACCACTCCCTTTTCCAGAGCATCCAGCCC
The DNA here is from genome assembly GCA_039917235.1 of Kapaibacterium sp. (SeqCode). Taxonomy (GTDB): domain Bacteria; phylum Bacteroidota; class Ignavibacteria; order OLB7; family OLB7; genus JAFDZV01. Next base: position 2,751 of record JBDSJW010000252.1, read on the forward strand.
CCGTTTGTGGCGCAGTTCCGCCAGCCCCGCGGCGACCGGATCGATGTTATCATTCTTCCGTCCGAAGAGCATAAGGTTATCCCAGGATAAGTTTCTGTAATGCTTCCTTTGTCTCGATGCTCTTCTCGGCCATCCGGAAAAGCTCCCCCGCCAGCTTGTCGGTCCAGGTTGCCAGCGGCGTCTCGGTTGTCTTCAGCACGATCCCGCGCACCTTCCGCGCTATTGTCGCCGACGGCGTGCCGTGCTTCCCTCTGACGACTCTGTAGGTCTGCTCATCGAAATCGACGGCGATCTCCTGGACAGTCTGTTTGCGGGAGAAAAGCCCGCCGCTCCGCTTTACATCGGTGTGCGAGGGGATTGCCGACTCCAGCTTCTCCGCGAGAAGCTCCAGCATATCGGATGATTCCCCCCCCTCCATCCTGAGCGTGGCGGCAAGCACATTGAACTGTAGCGACTGATCATCGAAGCTTTCCAGCATTACTCCTCCCGAACATGTTGATCGTTCACGGCGGCTCCAGGGAGCGCATCGCCAAGTTTAAGAAAATCGGCCGTCACGCCGCACGAAAATTCATCGGTACGGGAATCAGATGCGCGCGGGATCATCCACGGTCAGCTCATTCCGCACATCGCCGGTGTTGAGCGTGCCTGCGGGCTCGAAAAGCATCAGATGGACCTCCTCATCGGCAACCGGCATATGCTCCACGCCGCGAGGGACAATCAGGAATTCACCGGCGCGCAGGGTGATATCCCCATCGCGCAGCTTCATCAGCATCTCCCCCTTCACCACCAGAAACATCTCATCCTCATGTTCGTGGCTGTGCCAGACAAACGGCCCCTTCAGCTTCGCCAGCTTCACATGCTGGCCGTTCAGCTCCCCGGCGATATGCGGATGATAATACTCGGTGATCAGATCCAGCTTTTCGGCGATATCAACCTTCTCAAGCATTCCCATGACGATGTTGTTTGTTGATCATTCTCCAGCAACGCGCGCCAAAGATAACGTACGGCAAGAACCCGCCGAGTGGCATCGTTCCAATGTTTTTCGATCGTCCGCAATCCATTCCGGCCGTTCTCCCGTATCTAGCATCAAACAGTTCAATTCTTTACGCAGAGACAACGGCGGGATGCCCGCGAAAGGCTTCCGCCGCGGGCCGGAGCCCAGTCTGCTACCAATTTCAAGGATGTACATCATGCGCTCAAATCTTTTCATGACGCTGACCATTTCAGCGTCGCTCGCATTCTCCATCACGGCCTGCTCCAAGAGCGGAGCGCCAAAGGATGGCGCGATGACCGATACCTCCAT
>JBDSJW010000253.1:0-3719 GCA_039917235.1 Kapaibacterium sp. (SeqCode)
TGGATATCACGGAGCGCCGTAAAGGGGAGCTGGAGCGTGCCGAGCTGCTTGCGATGGAACAGGGTGCGCGCGCGAAAGCAGAGCGGACCAGCGATCGAATCTCGCGACTCCAGGCGGTGACCTCGGCTCTCTCGGTTGCGCTTACCCCATTGCAGGTTGCCGATGTGATCATCGATCTCGGCATCGGCGCGTTCGGCGCGGCCGCCGGATCTGTGTCGCTCCTGGCAGATGAAGGGGACGTCCTTGAAGTGATCCGCGCCAGGGGATATTCCAAAACAATGCTGAGCAACTGGCGGCGAATGCCAATGAACAGATCGGTGCCGCTTACCGACTGCATCCGCACCCGGCAGGTGATCATCGTCTTCGGCCGGACCGAGCGGGCCGAACTGTTTCCCGATGTGTTCAGGTCAGAGCATCTGTATGCCCATCACGGCATAGCCGCCATCCCGCTGATACTCGCCGATCGTCCCGTGGGGGCAATCGGCCTGAGCTTCTCCGACGGGTGGGAGTTCACCGATGAGGATCACGCCTTCATGCGTGCGCTGGCGCAGCAGTGCGTGCAGGCACTGGAGCGCTCGCGGCTGTACGAGGTGGAACAGCGGGCCCATGCCGCGGCGGAGATGCGCTGGCACGAGAGCGTCCGCCTTGCGGATATCAACCGCGATCTGGCCGCCTCCATCGAGCTGGCCGAGGTGATATCCACCATCTGCCGGGCCGCCCGTGAGCTTACCGGCGCCGATGGCGCGGCGTTCATCATCAGAGAGGGAGATCTGGTCTACTACGCCGATGAGAACTCCATCGCGCCGCTCTGGAAGGGGAGCCGCTTCCCGATCACCACGTGCGTCTCCGGCTGGTCCATCCTGAACCGGCGGGAGATTACGATGAAGGATATCTTCAACGATTCCCGCGTTCCCACGGAGCTCTATCGTTCAACATTTGTTCGAAGCCTTGCCATGGTTCCGGTCCGCGCCAACGATCCGCTCGGCGCCGTCGGCGTTTATTGGGCGGGCAATCACCAGGCCACCGATCACGAGCTCATACTTCTCAATGCCCTGGCGGACGCCGCCACGATCGCGCTGATCAACGCGCAGCTTTACGAGCAGACGCGGAACGCGAAGATCGAGGCGGAGGCGGCCAACAGGATGAAGGATGAGTTCCTTGCCACCGTCTCGCACGAGATACGAACCCCCCTGAACGCCATTCTCGGCTGGGCACAGATTCTCCGCACGGGGGATCTGGACGCGGAGACCACCGAGCGGGCGCTGGAGACGGTGGAACGGAACGCGAAGGCGCAGGCGCAGCTTATCGATGATATTCTTGACATCTCCCGGATCATCACCGGAAAGATTCATCTGGAAGCCCGTCCCGTCGATCTCGATCCCATCATCGGCGCCACCGTGGAATCGATGCGTCCGGCGGCGGCGGCGAAATCGATCCATGTCAGGATGATTGCCGACAGGCTTGCCGGCCCGGTGATGGGCGATCCGAACAGGCTTCAGCAGGTGATCTGGAATCTTGTCTCCAACGCCATCAAGTTCACGCCGGTTGGTGGGGAGGTTGAGGTACGGCTGGAGAAGGCGGGGGAGAGTGCCTTGATTGTGGTGAGCGATACGGGGCAGGGGATCAGCCCGGAGTTCATGCCATATGTCTTCGATCGGTTCAGGCAGGCGGACGGGACGATCACGCGGAAGCATGGCGGGCTTGGCCTGGGGCTGGCGATCGTCCGCCATCTGCTGGATCTGCACGACGGGTCCGTGAGTGCCGAGAGCGCGGGGCCGGGGACGGGCTCCATCTTTACCGTGACGCTGCCGATCGTTCGGTTGCAGGAGTCGGCGGACCCGGCGGGGACGGCGCCGAATGTCCCTCCGGCGGAGACGTTCACCCTGCATGGGGTGAGGATCGTGGTGGTTGATGACGAGCCGGATACGCTGGAGATGCTGAGCACCACGCTGCGCCAGTCCGGTGCCACGGTCAGCGCCGTTTCTTCGGTGGAGAAGGCGCTTATGGCAATCGAGCACTCGATGCCGGACCTGCTGGTTTCCGATATCGGCATGCCCGATGAAGATGGTTATTCCCTTATCCGTAAAGTTCGGGGGCTCTCCGGCGTTAGGTGGAGAGACCTTCCAGCCGTTGCGCTGACGGCCTACGCGGGAGCGGAGGACCGGCGGCGCGCGATCGAGGCGGGCTATCAGCGGCATGTTACCAAGCCGGTTGAACCGGCGGAACTGATCACCGTGATTGCCAGCCTTATCAACGGCAGGGGCTGACCGGGTCAGGGGAGCAATCGCTTCCCATCGGCTCCAATCGGGCATGGCATCTCTCCGATGCCGTTGTTCTGGAGTCTCCGGTTGCCGGGGTTCAATTCCCTCGATCGATCCGTGTCGTTGTCGGAAGCGGTTTAAAACCGCCCCGTACATCTCTGATAGTACACCCCGCCGGATCGGCATCGATTCCCCTTATCCGTGATTATTTTCAAATGCCATGCTTGTTTTTGGTTACCGTACCAAGGTACTCGCCACGTTCCTATTGCCCGATCTCACCTGCACCAGATGCGGCAGCAACAATGAAGTGCTCTGCATCGCTCAGAGATATTATCATATAAGCTGGATCCTCAGATTTCCCGGAAAGAAAACCGGCCTGCTGATCTGTGCGGACTGCAAAGTGACCAGGGAGGAGGGGGATATGAGCGCCTCCCTGCTGAACACGGTGGATGAAAAGAAGAGGGAGGTGAAGTCCCCCTGGCATTACTACACCGGCCTTGTGGGAATCGCGATCATCGCCATCGCCGCCCTCTTCTCGTCGCCCAATCAGCGGACATCGCCGGGGGCCGAACAGTCAGGCTCCGGCGGCTATCAGGCTGCGCCGGGGGGGAGGGAAACCATTTCGAAAACGCACTATCTTGTTGCCGCGTTTCCCTACACACAAACGATTTCCTATCAGATCGTGAAGGTCTCGCCGGGAAGGGATTCGATGGAAACACGGCTGGGGAAGGATTCATACCATACTCGCGACAAGGCGGAGGGGGTGATCAGAGATCATACGGTCGAGCGCGCGGATTATTCCTGGACAGCGGTGATGCCAACCGAATTTCTGGATAATTTGATCAAGGAAGGGAGAGTATGGCGGCTTGAGGAATAGGCCTCCGCGTATCCTCCCCGCCGGCCAACTGGCGGCGCGCCGCTTATCATCAGGCTGTTGAAGGACGTCATCCACGGCGTTGGCCTTCATCGTTCGCTCACGGAGGCGTACGGAAGGACGCCTCATTCGCTCAGATTCGGCCGCCTTGTGGCTGATCGTCCTTGAACTGCCTGAGCATCGGAAGTACTTCAACAGGCTGTCATCCAGACAGGGAGATCGCATACGTGACCGAATCAGCAAGCAGACCACAGACCGGGAGGGCGTTCGGTGCCCCCGGGATAGAACCGCGATGGACCGGAAGCGCCAAGGAGGGGGTAGGGACCGCCTACTCCATCGCCAGCACGCTCTGGTATTCGATATCGCTCGGCATTATCAATGAGGTGTATTACCCCACGATCGACCGCCCGCAGGTGCGTGACCTCCAGTATCTGATCACCGATGGCGAGACGTTCGTGCATGAAGAGCGGCGGCACTGCACCACCACAATGGAATGCATTGCCCCCTACGCCCTTGGCTTCACTATCAGAAATACCTCCCCGGACGGACGGTATACGGTGGTGAAGGAGGTGATCGGCGACCCG
>JBDSJW010000254.1:0-5623 GCA_039917235.1 Kapaibacterium sp. (SeqCode)
GGTAAGGTCCCTGATATTTGTCGACGTGGCAAAAGAACCTTGTTGTTTGGTTGCTTCATCTGTTCCGCCGACACGGCTGCCGAACGAATATGTAGTGGCGATTGCCGAAAAATTAGAAAAGACAGAGGGAGAGAGAATATGTGCCCATCGGAAGTTGCCGGTGGCATTGCCCCAATCAATACGGAAACCATCTGATCCACTGGTATAATCCAGCACATCGCGTCCGAAATATCCACTGAGATATATTCGATCGTTATCCGATAGTTTGTAATTAGCCTTTGCGTTGACATCGTAAAAATAATATGTCGGGATGGTGGAATCCCCCAGAAGCGCGGTGAAAAGATCAAGATACATCCGTCTGCCGGAAACCATGAATGTGCTGTTCTCATTGATTGGCCCCTCAAGCGTAAGGCGGGAATTGATAAGCGAAATGCCGGCAGTCCCCGAGAATTTCTCCTTCGTTCCCTCCCGCATCGTCAGGTCCAGCACGCTCGATAATCTTCCGCCATATTCCGCCGGTATTGATCCCTTGATTAGCCTGATATCCTTGATCGCGTCGGCGTTAAACGTGCTCATAAATCCACCAAGATGGCTGGGGTTGTAGACTGTCACGCCATCAAGTAATATCAATGTTTCGTCCGCCGATCCGCCACGCACATATAGCCCCGAGGATAGCTCGCTCGATGCCTTGACGCCCGGAAGAAGCTGGATGGCGCGGAAAATATCCACCTCGCCACCGAGTGAGGGAAGACGCTTGAGAAACTCTGGGCGGAGGTCAATTCTCCCAATTGATGGAGATATCCCCTTGTCGGATTTTCCCTCAACGATCACCTGGCCGGACTCAATCGGGCGTGAACCAAGCTGGATGTTGAGCTTGCGCGATTGCTCGCCGGATAGCACTGTAATGGGAATCGTCCTGGATGTATACCCGATTGATGACGCTGAAAGCTGATACGATCCCGGAGCGATATTCTGAAGCGAGTAGAAGCCGAATTTATTTGTGATAGCTCCCCGCCTGGCTGAAGAAGATTTGCCATCGGTGATGGTAACTGTTGCTCCAACCAGCGCCTCACCAGAGGTGCTGTCGGTTATGATTCCGGAGATTGTGATAGTGGGTGTTTGAGCAGTTAATAAATGCGCTGAAAGCAGCGATATCAGAATGATGGCGTGATAGATTATGGCGTCCCGTCGCTGATGTATCCTCTCTTTCAATGGTTCCTCCAGTTCAATATCATATCGATGCCGGGTTTGAATAAAAGGCTTTAACAAGGGTTTTCGTGTGCCTGCCCGGATCTATTCTCGGAGTCCAGTCATATGGTGACGTCGTTTCCTCTCCTGGCCTGACTTTGCCTCCCTCCATATCGTAATTCGGATGCTCGCGAACGACAATCTCCCGCTCGTCGCCAAACGGGATATCGGGACGCGGCCGAACCGTTGAAGCCGAATTATCCGCCGGTGGATGGATCGCTCGCGACCATCCACGTGGCCGATATTTTCGGCAAGGTCATGTATCGAAATGGATTGTCGTGATGGGAATAGGATGGCGATTGAGACGGCGATCGATGGATGTACGGGAAGCGGTTTGAACAGAGCGGGGGGAGCTATCTGCATGATAGCTCCCCCCGCTTTTTCTCTATTCCCCTTCCTCGCGTCCCCGCCGGTCCAGCTCCACCACGATTCTCCGCTTGGCGGCGTAATCGTCCTTGTCGGCGCTGACGCCGCCGCCGATGTAGCGGAAGATGATCCTTCCCTCGCTCTTCAGGATGCCGTAATCATTCCCCGCCTTTGCCGATTCGGCGGTCATCATGCTGTCGAGAAGCTGAGCGGAATAATAGGCGCGGAGGCCGGAGAGCTTGTCGTTGTCCATTTTGTCGCCGTTGCTGATCGTGTGCGCCGCGCCGCTCTCATCCTGGTAGGTGATCGGGGTATCCTCAACGTACTTGCCGGAGATCGGTGTTGGATCGGCGAAGCCGGAGACGCGGATTTCTATCACCTCGGTCGGCAGACCTCGGCGGCGGAAGTCGGGGAAGATATCATCCACGCAGGAGCGGACCAGCGTATTGAAGAGCGATTCCACCGTCTTCGAATAGGCGTCGTAATCCTGATATTTCTTGGAGCCGCGGGTGAACTCCTCGATATAGTCGGCCTTGCGGAGCGGCCCATCGCGCAGCGCAAACAGCTCCTCCAGATTGCGCGATGTATTTGGGCGATAATATCCGGTGACGAAGAAGGGGATATCATACTTCCCGAAATCGACCAGCTTGATCACAAGTCTTCCGAACATGAGGCGCACGCTCTTCTCCCCGTTGGCCGGCGTCTCCGCCAGTATCACCGACTTTGACGTATCCCGGACCTGCCCCTCAATTCTGTATTTCCGGCCGGCCGGAAGCGGGATCATATTCTCCGCCGTTAACGCCGATGTGGAGATCGATTTGACGGCGCGGCCGGTTGCCATGTCGGTGATGGTGACCGTCCCCGGAAGAGGTTTGCCGGTGGTGGAATCGACAACGCTGACGTGGAGGCGGACCATGCCGGCGCCGTAGATGTTCGGCGTGCCGGAGTAGATATCAAGCTTGCCGTAACCGTCGGCGCGGGAGGAGGAGAGAAAGAACTGGTCCCCCTCCACCGGCGCCTGGAAGAAGAGCTCATCCGCTGGGGAGTTGATGGTGGCGCCCAGGTTCAGCGGCGTGCTCCATGCGTCGCTGTCGCGGACGCTGACGAAGACATCGTAGCCGCCGTAGCCGTCGTGCCCCTTGCTGGAGAAATAGAGCGTGCCGCCGTCCGGCGTGATGTACGGCGAGCGCTCATCGCGGCCGCTGTTGACGTTCGGGCCAAGGTTTACCGCCTGCGACCAGCCGCCGTTGGGATCTTTCCGGGTCATCCAGATATCGGTTTTCCCGGAGCCGCCCGGACGGTTGGAGGCAAAATAGATGGCGGAGCCATCGCCGCTGATCGTGGGATGAGAATCCCATTTGGCGGAGTTGACGGTCGGCCCAAGGTTGCGGGCGCTTGCGATCTCGCCATCGTGAAGCTCGCCGATATAGAGATCGACATCTCCCAGCCCATCCGGCCGTTCCGCCGCGAAGACGACCGTGCGGCCGTCCGAGGCTATCGCCAGGCCGCCGTCGTTTTTGGTGGTATTCATCGATGCGCCGACCCCCTTGGGGGCTCCCCAGCCGTTGCCGCTTCGTCGCGCGATAAACTCATCAGCCTCCCCCGCCGCGCCGGAGCGGGCATACGACGTGAAGTAGAAGGTGGAGCGGTCCGGCGTGATGGAAGGGGCATAATCGTTGCCGGGGCCGTTGATGGCGCTTCCCATCGAGCTGAGTGTAATCTCGTAATCCGCAAAGCTCTGCGCGCTGGCGGTGATTCCGGAGGCGGCCAGCGCCGCGGCGGCAAGCGTGAGCAATCTCTTCTTCATGCTGTCGATCCTCTAATGCGGTATGACGTGATCAGAATGCGAACAGAAGGCCGATGGTCCCCTGCAACGTGCTCCCCTTCCACTCGCTGGTTTTCGAGAATTTGGTGAGCGGAAATCCGTAGAGCGCCTCGGGGTTCAGCCAGAGATTGTCGGAGATCTGGATGTTGGCCCCGATGCCGCCGCGCAATGCCGCCTGAAATGTGTTGATCAGATCGATATCGCCATGAAAGACCTCCCGCGTGGTGCTCCCATCCAGAAAGGTTGCTCCCGAGGGGGATGCCACTGTCGATATCTGGCGGAAGTCCTTGGAGATCACGTACGATGCCGACGGCCCGGCGGCCACGTAGAGGCCGAAATCGGTGAGGGTGTAGCTGGCGAGCAGATCAAGCCCCACGGTGCCGATCGATGCTTTGAACTCCTTGGCGAGGATCATCGGTTCGGGACGCTGGTCCTTGCCGAAGATCGGCACGGTATCGGGCGTGCCGGTGAATGTGCCGCCGCGCCCTTCGTAGAGGAGGCGCGGGGAGATTGAGAACGCATCGCTCAGCGGGATGAACGCCTTTCCGCCGGCCACCAGCCCAAGGCCGCTGCCGTTATCGGCCTGGCAGCAGATGAAGCGCCCGTCGGTGCTGGAGAATCCCCCCGAGTGCATGTTGTAATCAACGCCGGCGTATGGGCCTATCAGTATCCCCCCCGCTCCTCCCGGATCGAGAATCTTATCCCCCGGCATGGGGGCCGGGACGGGAAGCATGATGGAGTACTGCGCCCGGGTCTGCGCCGGAAGCGTTGAGCCGGCGAGAAGGAGCGCGGCGACGATCGTCATGATCGATAGTTTCTTCATTGCCATCTCTACTCCTTATCTCGTGATGACTATCATTGCTCCGTCGGCGGTGTTCCCCGCGGCGACGCGTATCAGATACAGCCCCGAGGGGAGCCCGGCCACGCCGAGCGTTGCCCCACCGCGTCCGGCATCCATCCACCGGTCATCCTCGTTCGTGACCAGCCTGCCGAACATATCGTACAGCCCTATCCGCGCGCGTCCGGCCTCCGGAAGCGTAAACCCGACAAGCACGTTCCCCGGATCGGCGACGGCGGAGAGCTTCAGCGCGCCGCTGTAGCGGGGGCGGGCGTTGATCAACTGCAACGGCAGATAGCACATGCTGTCGATGGCGAACGATGCCGATGACATGATCCCCACCTTCGGGTTGCCGTCGGCGAAGCGGGCGCCGATGATCGATACCGGCGTCGATAGCTGATTGCCGAGAAGGGCAAGGAGTCGCGCGCGGAGGAGAACGCCGCCGGGAGTGCCGTTGACCAGCGGGCCGCCGCTCATGACGATGGTGGACTGCACGACGGTATCGCTCTTCTCATACGAGTTGTTCACCGAAAACGTGGTGAACGATGATCCCGCCGCGCCGGTTGTCGCGGCCGACGGGTCGAGCGGCGCCAGGAGGGTCTTGTTGTAGCCGAGGGTGATGGCGATATCGCGCACATCATATACGGCCGGGATTGCGTTGAGCAGATAAATCGGGAACTCCACGCCGCTTCCGGGGCGGGCGATGATGTTGTCGCGAATATCGATCACAACGCTGTCGTAGCCGACGCCGCGCAGACGGATGCTCTGTGGCGGTCGGCAGGAGTTGTAGTTGACGGCGAAGAGCGTGTCGTGGATTCGCAGTCGCGTCGGTGTAAAGCAGGCATCGACCATCGTGGAGGCACCGGGGGGGATCACAGGGGGGGCCGTCCCGTTGAACGTAAAGCCGAGCGCTCCCGGCGGAAGCGCCCCCAGAATCAGCGGAGCATCGCCGGTGTTGGAGAACGTGATTGGCAGACAGCGCTGCTGTCCCACGCGGACCGAATCGAAATCGGCGATGGCGGGGGTGATGACAAGCGTTGGCGCCACGCCCCGTCCGCGGAGGAGGAAGGAGCCGGGGATATCACGGCTGAGCGATTGGGCAATCGTCTGATAGATCTGCACCAGCGTATCGGGGTTGCTGGTGAAATAGCTCGATCCCCCCGTCAGCGCCGCCAGTTGCTGAAGCGTGTTGATGCCGTTGGCGGAGAGCCCGCCGCCGCCGCCGCCCAGGCCGATTGTGAAGATCCTGATGTTATTTGCCGCCCGCGCCGCCATTGCGTTGATACGTCCCTGTCGGCCCCCCGGATCGGAGAAATCGAGATCATCATCGCCATCGGTCAGCAGCA
>JBDSJW010000255.1:0-6318 GCA_039917235.1 Kapaibacterium sp. (SeqCode)
GGGGGCAGTACACCCGGACGATCTACTTTACCGATGTGGTGGTGACATCGCAGGTGGATTATGCAATGCCGATCAGCTCATCATTCGCCATATTCTTCGGATCCTTCCTGGGGGGAGGGCGCTATACGTTCGGGGTTTCCCAGACGCAGACAACCGGCGTGCAGTTCGACTCGGTCTTTGCCAACGGCGTCTTCGGGGGCGATCCCAACATCACGAACTTCAATCGCTTTGCCCGCGAAATCAGCTATCATGTCTTCTTCACCCCATCGGTGAACTTCGAGTACACCCTGACCCCGAACATCATGTTCAGAGTGGGGGCCGGCTACAATCTGAGCTTCAAGATCAGTGACTGGGCGGATGAGGGGGGAGTGACAATCGCCAACTCGCCGGCGATCGGAGCGAACGGCTTAGCGTTGCAGGTCGGGGTTTTCGTCGGGCTGTTCCAACATTAATCGTTTCGCATATCATATCAGATGAGAGCACTCCACGCAATGAGATCAACCAGTCGTACACCGGCGATGTTCCGGGCACTCATCCTTGCAGGATATTTCGTGGCGCTTCTCGCGCTGTGCATTGCGTCGAGCGGCAGGCTGCGGGCACAGGGAGGGGAGGATTACGATTTCTCCAACATCCCGATCGGCTCCACCGAGCATACATATATCGCGTTCGGCGGCGGATATCTGGGCATGGTGCCGCTTATGAAGTACGATAAGCTCAATACGCTCTCCCGGGATTCGCTGGGGCTTGCGGAATTCCAGGGGCCGTTGCTGCTCAATGGAGGCGGCGCGTTTATCTCCATCTTCATCCTTCCAAATGTCCGGATGGGCGCCTACGGGATGACAGGTTCCAAGGCGGTGGAGAAGACGATTTCGCTCCCCGGCGATAACGTTGCCTACAAGCGGACCTTCCGTTACTCCAATTCGGTGACCGCCGTGCAGTTCGATTATGTCTTCCGCGTTCTGGGTAATCTGATCGTTGCGCCCGGGGCGATGATCGGCGGCGTTTCCAACACGCTGGAGGAGACGCAGACGAGGACGCAGGACGCGCAGTTCGGTGGCCTTCTGACCGGCAATCAGGCGCAGCAGAACCATTATGCAAGGATTACCAACGGCTCGCTCTTCTACTATCCCGCCGTCAACCTCGAATATTCCTTCACCAAGTTTGTGATGCTCCGCGCGGGGTTTGGCTACGCCGGAAGCGCGTCGGTGGGCACCTGGACCGACGGGGCCGATGTGGATATCCAGAACGTGCCGGCGATCCGCTCGGACGGATTTGCCGTGCAGTTCGGGGTGATGGTGGGGGTGTTTCAGAATTTCTGACGCGCGGCGGTTGAACTGCGAACAATCCGGGACGATAACAGAAGGGGGAATGATGTATCATCATTCCCCCTTCTCAATTATTCCGGTCGGCCATGCAAGGCCCTTACAGCCCGGCTTCCTTTGCCAGCTCCTCGTTCTGAAGCGCCGCGTGGAAAAGATGGAGCATCGGGATGGTCATTCCCATCGAGCTGTAGCCGCCATCGTGATAGAGGTTCTGCATGGTGACTTTTCTGGTGAGATCGCTCAGGAGCGTCACCACGTAATCGCCGCATTCCTCGGCGCTGGCATTGCCGAGCGGTGAGACGCGATCGGCATAATCGTACATCTTGTCGAAGTTCTCGATGCCGCTCCCCGCCCGCGTATAGGTGGGGCTCTGGGAGACGGTGTTGATCCTGATTCCCCGCTCCGCCAGCCGCGTGCCGTAGCTCCGGGCAATCGATTCGAGGAGCGATTTCGCATCCCCCATATCAGAGTAGGAGGAGTAGTTCCGCTGCGCGGCGATGTAGGTCATCGCCACCACGCTTCCCCCGTTCTTGATGGCGTCGTTCTTCAGCGCCGAGGTCAGAATCCGGTGGAGGGAGAGGGCGGAGACATCGAGCGTGCGGAGATACCAGTCGTAGTTGAGCGCCTCGTAGGGGAGGGATTTGCGGATGTTCTGCGACATGCCGATCGAGTGGATGATGAAATCCACCGGGCCGAACTCCTCCTTCAACTGCCTGAATGCCGCGTCGATCTCCTCGTTGTTCGTGGCGTCGCAGGCGATCACCGGGGCATCGCCGCAGAGCTTTGCCAGCTCCATCACCTTGCCGACCCGGAGCGCGATCTGGACATTCGAAATAGCGAGCGTGGCCCCCTCGGCGTATGCCGACAGCGCAATCTGCCAGCCGATGCTGCTTTCATCGAGAGGCCCGAAGACGATCCCGCGTTTCCCTTTCAGCAAGCCGTACGATTTCTTCTCCGACATGGCAATGAGGTTAGATGACTGATGCAAAAGATGCGTTCGCTCCCAGCGAGCAGGTGCCGTAGCCACCAAAATACGGAGGAATAGTGGATTGCGTTCCTCCCCGCGCCGGAGTATCTCGGAATGCCGCGCGGAAATGGCGCCATCGCGCCCGGAACCATCATGCTTCGGCGACGCCTGATACCGGATCGGCAGGATCATCGAAGACGATCCTGCCGATGTTCCGGAAATCCTGACGGATTGCTCCTCCTACCGTGGAAGAGGTTCCGTTACTGAATCATGAACTCCTTGGACTTCGCGGGCTTGCCGTCCAGCGACACGTCGATCTTGTAGGAGCCGGCCGGCCAGTCCTGCGGAAGCGTGTAGGTAAGCGTTACCGTGTTCTCGATGCCGCCAACCGCGTAGTCCTGCGTAAGAACCTGAATGTTCTTCCCCTCGGGAGTGTCCACGGCGATCAGATCGGCCTTCAGCTTGGCATCCACTCCCTTGTCGAGCTTGACAATCGCGTAGAATTTCTTGTCGGATGGCTTCAGCGATTCAACGGCGTCGCCGGGCTTGCCGTTGCCGTCATCCTTGGCAAGGGAGATGCTGTCAACCGTGGTAGGTCCGTTGTGACTGCACGATACGATCGATATTGCGAACATCGCAATCATAAGAAGTATAGGCAGGCGCCTCATTCATCCTCCAGCGTTCGAATGTGAAAATTGTTAGTGCCGTTCCTCTACGCCAGCCGGGGCGGACGTTCCAGGATGGCGGGGCAAATATAGAGCTATCCCACGAACGAGAGCAGGAGCGGAGGGACGAAAAAATAATAGCGTGGCGGGATGAGCTCCCGATCGGAAACGATATCTCTCTATCGTGTGGGGATATGGATCGCATCCCCGGAACCTTCGCGACCCTCCATATCCTCCCGGTACAGCCTCTCGATATCGGCAAGGGTGTTCGCCTCCTCCGAGCCCAGATCCCAGCGGATGCGCCTGATACGCGGAGCCCCCAGGGTGTAGCCGGCTTCCGTCCGCTGGTTCTTTCTGATGAAATCAAACGCCAGCTCGCAGACGATACGGGGCTCCGCTTCGTACGTGCCGCCGAAACGTTGCGCCGACCGCCGCGATTCCCCTCGCGAAATCACGATAGAGCATCGGCTCCCCCGGTCTCCCCGCCGAATCGGAGCGTATCGGGGAGCTCGTTGATATCATCCGGCGCGATTGGAAACCCCCGCTCCTTCAGCAGCCGTCCGCATTCCCCGATCGCCTCAATCAGCCCCTCGGCTCCCCGTCGCGACCTGATGCCGGCAACGATTCTATCGACGATGCCATTCCATTCCTCTGGGGCGATCACGGCGTTGATCCCGGAATCCCCCAGCACGATCACCCGCCGCTCAAGGATGCTGAGGAAGATCAGGATGCCGCCGCGGTCGCGCGTGGCAAACACCTCCTCCGCGATAAACGCCTCCGCCGCCCGCTGAGCCACCCTGTGGTGCACCGTCCGCTTCCCCGCCACAAGCGGCTGGAGCACCGGCACCAGCGCCACGACAATCCCCGCGAGGATTCCCACGCCGATGGCGATCACGGCGGCCATCGCCACGCCAAAGGGGAGCCAGAGCGATGTCAGCAGCGGAAGCGTTCCCAGGATCAGGAGGCTTATGGTGGTGCCGATCGCGGCGGCGCGCCAGATCGATTCCGGGTAGCGATCGCTTCGGGGCACGACATACGGGACAATCTCGCCGCTGGTATTCTTCTCGGCAAGCCGGACCGCGTCGGTAATCCGGTCGAGCGCATCGCGCGGGAAGAGTTGTTCAAGCTCGGAAGGCATTATGTCTCTCTTGGATATCGTGTTGCACTGCGTCCCCGTCGGGGGCGGTTTCAAACCGCTCCGTACCCCATACAGATCACATCGTGTTGCGTTACGTCACAGACTGATCATCGACAAGCATATCGAGCGCGATTGATTGGATGTTGAATCGCTCCCCCATTTCGGCGGCGAAGAGATCGGCGCGCGGGCCGTGGACCGGCCAGAGACGTTTTGGCGCCACGCGCTCTATCACGTCGATCAGCTCATAGTAATCGGCATGATCGCTGATCGGGGCCATCAGGGAGGCTCGGTAGCTTTCCCGTCGCGATTCCATCAGCGCCCAGCCGCTTACGTAGCATATCCGTGCCCGCGTGACCCTGTCGGTCATATTGGCGCGCACATGCGGCGGTATCACCCACGCCCGCTTTTCCCCCCGGCTCACGATGCTGTAGCGGACCGCCTGGCCGAACGAGTAGCCCCATCGTTTATAGACTTCGGTGACATGCCACATCGAGCTATGGACGAGCATCGGGATGCCGGCTTCGGCAAGGATGCTCATAATCTCCTGTCCCTTTCCGAGCGAGTAGCCGAGGAAGACCGGGATCAGGCCATCGGCGATGCAGGTCCGCGCCCACTCCACCATCTTCGCCGCCACCTCCTCCTCGGGGGGGAAGCGGAAGATCGGCATGCCGAACGTGCATTCGGTGAGGAGATCATCGGCCGGCTCAAACTCCGCCATCTCGCAGGTCCGTCCGCGACGGGTTTTCATATCGCCGGTGTAGAGGAGGCGAAGCCCGTCCCCCCGCTCCACCAGCACCTGCGCGCTCCCCAGGATATGCCCGGCCGGAAGGAGCTTCAATCGCCATCCGTCAAAATCTCTCCACTGGCCGAACTCCAGTTTTTCAATATCCCCGACATGTCCTCGCGCCCTGAGCAGATCGGCGGTCGGCGGCGAGGCAAAGACCGGCTTCTTCGGGTTTTCCGCGACATGATCGGCATGCGCGTGGCTGATGATCGCCGGCCCGCGACCGTTCACCGTATCGAACTGCACCTCGGGGGTTGTTACCTGAAATCCGCGCGCCAGCGATCGGATTCCGAATGGGTTTTCCATGCTCTCCTGTCAGATAAATGCTCCGCGCCTGAAATCTCGCGAAGACCGTGCCAGTACCATTAATTGCCCGCGCCAGGTGCGCGTTCCGATTCCCTGGTTATTTTATGCGTCGCCGTCGCAATGCCGCCGGCTCTCGATGTCATTATCCCGTATCCGGGAAATCTATCCGTAGCATCCATGCTCACATCCATACTCACTTCATTCCCTCTTATTCCACTGCTCGCCATCGCGGCGACGATTGGCTGGATCGTTTTCATTCACCGCCAGGAGCGGATCGTACGGGAGCGTCTTGGCGCTTCGGTGCGGGAGTTCGCCACTCACCGGCGCTGGAGGCTGGTGTCGATGACCGCGCTTGCGCTGCTCTTCTTTTCGATTCCGGTCATGGAGATCATCGACGGGACCATTCTGCACCTTCCGGTGGGAGGATATCTTCTGGATGTTCTCCGCGTCCTCTGGATCGGCGGGATGATCTACGCCAACCGTCGCAATTCCATCGTTATGATCGGCGATGCCGGGTTCGCGCGGGGCGGGAAGCCGCTGATTCCCTGGAGCGATCTGCAGGGGATTGACTGGGATCGCGATATCGGCCAGCGGCAGTGGGGGGTCACCATCACTCTTCGTCGCGGAACGAGGATCGAACGCCAGCGATTCTATTTCCATCGCGAGATGAAGGATGATATCGAGCTGACGATGTCGCGCCTCCGAGCCGCGGCCGGGCATTCGGGTGGGCTCGATTTTCCCGATGGCGTTGCGCGCGCCTGAGTGGCCTATCAGCACGCCGATTTTTTCACGAACGCCTTTACCACCTTCGCGGGGACGTTCCCCTGGTTGATAAGCCTGTAGCTTCCGGCCGCCGCCGGCACCACGAACGTCTCAGCGAAGTTGAACCGTGCGCGCATCCCGGCGGCGGTTTCCAGCACAATCGATTCCCCCTCCACAAGGTTCATCACATGACAGTCGCCATCGGTGGCGATCTCCAGCGTGCCCGCGAATTCCAGCCGGTGGACATCGTAGAAATGGTCGGCGTGCGTGGGAAGATGGACGATCTTCCAGTCATCCCCCTCCGCAATCACCTTCGGCCGTGCGATAAACTCCCCGCCTATTCTCTCCCCCTTCCGATCGAAGTAGAGGTTCTC
>JBDSJW010000256.1:0-4978 GCA_039917235.1 Kapaibacterium sp. (SeqCode)
GACAGGAGAGCGAGAAGCGGAAGTTTGCCAGGGCATTTACAGACTCAGTCCGCCAAGCTAATATTCCAGTTCACTACAAGGCGCCGGTAACGGAAACATATAATGGCCATGTGATCTACACCGGCCCACGCGGAGGACGATACTACATCAACAGCAGCGGGAACAAAACATATATCCATTGATACCGCAGGCATGCCATTCCCCGACCTTAGTCTTAGCGTTACGGCTGATCCCGTCGTGCAAAGGAGATGGAATCATATTCGCTGATTCCCCACAGCACCAGAAATGTCGCCGATGGCTCTCCGATATTGATCACTTGATGTAGGTGGCCCAGCCACAGTATATGGAATGATTCAACTCCCCCGCCCCTCTTTTGAATCATCGATGAACTGCTGATACCGTTCCAGCAGAGAAGGAACCGGCTTCGGATGTTCGGATCGTTTCGTGATCAGTTGGAACTGCTCTTTCAACGCCGCATAAAAGCCCAGATTTCCATCGGGGCTTTTGCTTTTGGTGCAACATAGGTAGAGTAATCAGGGACTTGCCATCCATTGATGGTTGTGGCAATCAATCCGGTATAATCCGGTATCTTTTCCGGTATGATGAATACCGAGTCTATCCGGATCACACTAGAAATGCTGACCCTGGTTGCAGAGATTGACGAGTTCAAAGGCGCATGGCGCGCCCTTGGCACGCTCGCTCCTGAACGCCTGAAGGCGTTGCGCCATGTGGCGACCGTCGAGAGCATCGGCTCATCAACGCGTATCGAAGGGAGCAAGCTAACCGATCGTGACGTGGAACGGCTTTTGACCAGTCTCGATATTAGCACGTTCAGCAGCCGCGACGAACAGGAAGTCGCAGGATATGCCGAGACGATGGAAACCATCTTCCATGCATGGCAGGATATCCCTGTCACCGAAAACCATATCAAGCAGCTTCACCGCGATCTTCTACGCCATAGCGACAAGGACCAGCGACATCGAGGCCACTACAAAACCCTGCGCAATGATGTCGGCGCGTTTGACACGCAAGGCAAGATGATCGGCGTAATGTTTGAAGCAACCACACCTTTCGACACACCGCGTCGCATGAAGGAACTGGTTGCTTGGTTGATGGAGGCACACGAGTTAGAGCGGCTCCACCCCTTGCTGATCGTTGCCGTCTTTATCGTGGTCTTCCTTGAAATCCACCCTTTCCAGGATGGCAATGGCCGATTGAGCCGCGTTCTGACCATGCTCTTATTGTTGCAGGCCGGTTATGCCTATGTGCCCTATGCATCTCTTGAGAGCGTGATCGAGAAGAGCAAGGAAGGTTATTATCTGGCCTTGCGTCAGACCCAGGGCACAATCCGTAGCGAAGCCCCGGACTGGCAGCCGTGGCTGATGTTTTTTCTGCGGGCCCTGCAACAGCAAAAACGCCGTCTGGAGGCAAAAGTAGAGCGCGAGAAGAACGCTCTGGCTGAACTGCCCGGACTGGCCATCAACATTCTGGACTATGTGCGCGATCATGGCCGCGTGACCACCCGAGACATGGTGCGCGAGGTCGACGCAAGCCCGAATACGCTCAAGGCAATGTTCCGGTCAATGGTCGAGAAGGGCTTGCTGGCCCGGCACGGTGCGGGCAGATCCATCTGGTATGGATTGCCCTGAACGGGTTCCCGCACTGTGGAAGCAGATCGCTCGTTTTGAACCGCAACCTCCAATTGAAAAGACAACTCTTTATGCAGAATCCCCGGCCAGTTCCAGGGCAGCGTTGGGTGAGTGACAGTGAGCCGGAGTTGGGACTCGGGATTGTCCTGAGGACCGAGACCCGGCGGGTGGAGATCAGGTTCCCGGCAGTCGATGAGCAGCGACTCTACTCCCTCCCGTTGTCGCAGTTACGTCGCGTGGCGTTCAGGGAGAACGATCGAATCAGGCTGCACGACGGCCTGGAGCTGGTTGTCGAGCATGTGCTGGAGCACGATGGACTGCTCATGTATCGGACGGCCGACCGTACGGTGCATGAGGGGGAGCTGGCCGATACCATCAGCTTCAGCAGCCCGAAGGATCGCCTGCTGGCCGGGCAGGCCGGCGATCTTCAAACGTACGCGCTGCGCGTTGAAGCGCTCGAGCACTGGAGCGCGATGCTGGGATCGCCCGTTCGCGGATATTCCGGGGGCCGCATCGATCTGATTCCACACCAATTGTCCATTGCGGTGGAAGTCTGCTCGCGACTGGTGCCGCGCGTGTTGCTGGCCGATGAGGTAGGGCTCGGAAAGACGATTGAAGCCGGACTTATTCTTCATCGCCTGCATCTGACCGGCCGCGCCAACCGGATACTCATCATAGTCCCGGAGCCGCTCATCAATCAATGGTTCGTCGAGATGCTGCGGCGGTTCAATCTTCCGTTCAGTATTTTCAATGAAGAGCGATGCAGCTCAATCGAGGAGCATCAACCGGGAACCAATCCCTTCCTCGAGAATCAACTCGTTCTTTGCGGCATCGATCTCCTGGCCGGAAACCACCGCCGCGCTGCACAGGTTCTGGAAGCGGGATGGAATATGCTGGTGATCGATGAAGCTCACCATCTGGAATGGACGCAGAAGAGCTCGGGAACCGCATACAAACTGGTGGAGGCGTTGGCCGCGAAAATACCCGGTGTGCTCATGCTGACCGCCACTCCGCAGCAGTTGGGACCGGAAGGACATTTTGCCCGTCTGCGTCTGCTTGATCCGGATCGCTACGTCGATCTGGATACGTTTCTGAAAGAGACGGCCGACTACGAGAGAGTGGCAAAAGCGGTGGAGCATATTCTGGACAGTCAGAGATTGACCGACGATGATTATGCGTTTTTCGCTGGGAGCTCCGAGCGTATTCGGCATCGCTCCGATGAGTTGGCGGCGGGGGCCGAGGGGGCGGGCGAGCGGCTGATCGCGGATCTGCTGGACAGCTTCGGGAGTGGTCGTGTGATGTTCCGGAACACGCGCGCGGCTCTTTCCGGCTTCCCCGAGCGCAAAGCATTGCTCGCGCCGCTCGCAACAACCCCCGAATGCGATGCCACGGACACGAAGATGAAATGGCTCGTCGATCTGCTCAAGGATCTGGGGAACGAAAAGGTCCTGCTGATATGCAGTACCCGGCGGATGGCCGAGGAAATCCACAGGCGCCTGCCGCTCGCGACGAGCGTGAAACCCGCCCTTTTTCACGAAGGGCTGACGTTGATTCAACGCGACCGAAATGCCGCCTACTTTGCCGAGAGTGACGGCGCCCGCATTCTCGTCTGTTCCGAGATCGGCAGCGAAGGACGCAATTTCCAATTCGCCCACCACCTCGTTCTGTTCGATCTGCCGGTCGATCCCGATCTGCTGGAACAACGCATCGGCCGTCTGGACCGCATCGGCCAGAAGGCGACGGTCAATATTCATATCCCCTATATCCCGGGAACGGAGTCGGAGATCCTGGCACGCTGGTATCACGAGGGACTCAACGCCTTCGAAGAGAATCTGCACGGCGCCGCCGAAATCGTGCGTGCGTTGGAAAGCGACCTGCGCCCGCTCCTCACCACATTCGATGAAGAAAAAGTAGCGGCGCTGATCGATCGTTCCATCGTCGAGCGCGAGCGCATTACCAGCAAGCTTGCGCACGGCTACGACCGCCTGCTGGCGCTCAACTCGAACAAGCCGGAACGGGCGGCTGAGACGGCCCGGCAGATTCGCGCGGCCGACACGGATCGCTCGTTCGAACAATTCTTCGTTCGGCTGCTCGATTATTTCGGCGTCTACGTAGAGGAGCTTGATTATCGCACCTACCTGTTCCGCCCCGATTTTCTGCTGACCGACGAATTCCCCTCCCTCCCCGACGACGGGATGTGGGTTACGTTCGACCGCACCCGCGCGTTGAGCCGGGAGGATATCAATTTTATGACGGGGGACCACCCCTTTATCCTGAACGTCATGGAATTACTCCTGAAGGGAGAGCATGGCAACGCCTCGTTCGGCGTGTGGGAAACCGCGGGCGACGAGATGCTGTTGCTGGAGGCTCTGCTGATTGTGGAGTGTATTGCTCCACCGGGACTGCACGTCGATCGCTTCCTCAATCCCCGGCAGGTGAGGGTCGTTGTGGATCAATATCTGAACGATTGCACGAACGATCCCCTGCTTGCGACCGCGCACCTCCGAAACGGCGACATCCACGCCGTGCTCCACAGGGAGGGAGTGACGAGCGACTTATTGCCCGCGATGCTGGATGCCGCGCTCGACCTGGCGACACGGAAAACCGAAACGATCGTCGGGAGTGCCATGAACGCCATGAACGCACAGCTGCAGCAGGAGATCGAACGTCTGGAAGATCTCAATCAGATCAACAGTCACGTCACATTGGAAGAGATCACTGCGGCCAGGGAGCAGGAATCGGCCCTTCGCGCTGCAATCGGCACCGCACGGCCCAGGATCGGCGGGCTACGGCTGATATTGCGCAGGCCGAAGGGGGAGTGATCGTATGTCTCATGCTCCTGTTTCGAATGGCTCAGTTTCCGGAACTACGGTAGCATCGTTACCTATGCAAAGTTTTTCGGGCTCAATGCACCGCAGATCTATCGAATAGTGATTTGTGGGGCCACAGCTACAGCGCCGATCTCATGAAGTCAACACCGGAGAGCGACTCGCGGGCTGGCGATGATGGAGCGAAACGGCTCGAACGTTCAGAGAGTGCGCGGAAGTTTGTGTAATAGGGAATCGGGCCATATCCCAGTACCTTGCGTCGGTCAGCAACCGATGCGACACAATCGGAGAATCGAATGTCAGAAGCACTCTCAGATGATCATCCAAAGAAACGGCGCAAACAGAAGCGCCGAAGCGTTGACGATCTGAATCTGCCACCGGAGTTGAAGGAGATGTTCCTGGCGGCGGTGAAGGAAGCCGCCGGCAAACCGCTGTCGATGGCACCGGGATCTCCGCTCGGTCGGGTGATCGGCGCGTTCGTCGAGCACAGCCTCACCGAAG
>JBDSJW010000257.1:0-3664 GCA_039917235.1 Kapaibacterium sp. (SeqCode)
GACGTTTGAAAGGGGACGTTTGAAACGTCCCCCGACGATGTCCTCCTACGGTTTGATCTGCTCACGCAGCATCCGTGCGGCGGCGGTAACATCATCTGCCCCGCACACGGCGCCGATTACCGCAACGCCATACGCTCCGGCGGCGATAACATCCCTGGCATTCCCCGCATCGATCCCCGCGATCCCGATCACCGGAATCGGCGATGCGGCCGTTACCTCCCGCACCACGGCAAGCCCGAGCGGGGCAATCGGAACGATCTTCGAGCTGGTCCCGAAGATCGGGCCAAGCCCCACGTAGTCGGCGGTTTCATGGAACGCCCGCATCAGATGTTCCCGGTTTCGCACCGTCCCGCCGATGATCCGTCCCTCCCCCAGAATCCGCCGCGCCGTCTCAATCGGCATATCATCCCGTCCCAGATGCACCCCGTCCGCCTCCACCGCCAACGCCACATCCACACGATCGTTGACGAGAAATGTGACGCCGTGCCGGGCGCAGACATCGCGCACAGCACGGGCCTCGGCGATCATCTCCCGGATATCGGGCGATTTGCTCCGGTACTGAATCGTATCGGCGCCGCCGAGAATGGCAAGCTCCGCCAGCTCGGCGTGCGAGCGACCCGGACGCGTATCGGCGCGGGTGATGACGTGCAGCCTTCCAATGGTTCCGCGAGGCATGGGATTAACTGATGATGTTGTTGAACATGAAGAGAGCCCGGCGTTATGCATGCCGGACTCTCATTGATGACAATGCGTGGAATATGACGATCGGGGGAACGCCGCCGCTCCGACTCTGATTCCGCCGCTATTTCTCGGGAAAAAGAAGCACCTGGATGTAGTTCTTCACATCGAAATATTTGACGGCGGCCGCCTTGATATCCGCCGCCGTCAACCGCTCGGCAAGACGATCGTCATGAAGGAACTCTGTCGGGCTCTCATTATTGACCAGGGCCGACTGGATAGCGCCAAGCCAGTACTGGTTATTCTTCATGTTCACCTCCTGCTCGCGCCGGTCCGCCTCCTTCACCTTCTCAAGCTCCGCTTTCGTCGGCCCGGTCTTCTTGAATGTCTCAATCAGGTCGAGCGCTGCCCTGGTAAGCTCCGCCACCCTCTCCGGGGCGCAGCCGAAGCTGATGGATGCGGTATAACGCGATTCCGGATAGTGAACCGGCGTGGCACCGACGCCGACGCCATAGGTTCCCCCCTTATCCTCCCGCAAGGCCTCCCGCATTCTCAGTTCCAGAACCGAGAGCGTGGCATCCATCACATATTGATTCCACCTGTTCCACTCGAACGGACCGCTGAAGATGATCGATACCTGGCTCTTCGGCTCAATTCCCCGGTGAACCTCCTTGCGGATCACCCCCGTGGGGGGCTTCAGGCCAAGATCCCGCCAGTTCTCGGTTGGTCCGCTCGGAAGGCCCGCCAAATATTGTTCCACCAGCGGCCGCATCGTCTCCGGCCGGATCGTTCCCACGAAGATGAATGTAAGCCCCGCCGGATTAGCGAAACGAGCCTGATAGAACCGGAACCCCTTATCCAGATCGACCGTGGCAAGCCCCTCATCGCTCAGCGCCCGCTTCCTGACGCTGTACTGCCAGAGCGTGCTGGTAAGCGTGTCGTTGAATGCCACGTCGGGGCGCGCGCTCCGGTTCTGCACCGCGGCGCGGAGCCGCGATATCAACGTGTTGAAGGCGTTGCTGTCCTTTCGGGGGCTGGTGAGATAGAGATCGATCAACTGGAACATCGTCTCCAGATCCTTCGGCGAGCCGCTGCCGTTCAGCCCCTGGCGAAGGTCGGAAATGTACGGCGTTACAGTGGCATCCTTGCCGACAAGCTTCTTGTTCAGATCGATCTCGTTGAACGCCCCCAGGCCGCCGGTTACGACGATCGGCACGGCAAAGGTCGAGGTCAGATAATCGGCGTCCAATGCAAGCGATGTCCCTCCTGAGGAGAACGCGTTGAAGAGAACCTGATCGTTCTTGAAATCGGTCGGCTTCAGGATCACGCGTATCCCGTTCGACAGCGTCCACTCGGTGGTCCCAAGCTCGCTGTTCGTCATCTCCTTTACGATCTTCCCCCCCTTCGGCATCGTCGCCATCAGCGGCGCCTGCGATACCGTATCGATGTAGGCGGTCATGGTGCTCGATGCCATCTCCCGGAACACGGCCGCCAGCTCGCTCTCGGTCGGAAGATTCACCCCCTCCTTCTTCGGCCCGGTGACCGTCACAACGCGATTGTCATCGGTAAACAACTTCCCGACGGCGTTCACCTCCTGGAGGGTGATCCCCGGCATATACTGCTTGTAGAGACCCGCCTCGTACTCGATCCCCGGCGAAGCGGTGTTGTTGAGGAAGTAGGAGGAATACTCCTCGGCGTAGCGCGCGGACTCCACCTTGTCCCGCTCGGCATAGGCCTGCTCCAGCCCCCTCATCACATCCAGCTTTGCGCGGTCCAGCTCCGTCTGCGAGAAACCGAATCGCCGCACCCGCTCCGCCTCGGTAAGCACGGCCGCCAGCCCCTTTACCGCGCCGTTGTTGACGACGCCGGCATCCAGCCCGACGAAGAACTTCGCGGTGTTGAAGTTGTAGGCGGAACCATATCCGTAGAGAAGCGGAGGATCGGGACGCTTGGAAAGCTCCTCGATGCGCGCGTTGAGCATGGAGAAGAAGAGATTCTGGACGATATTCTCACGAAAATCGGCGACGGTGGTTGTCGGCTGAAGGGGATGGAGATAGCGAACGCCGACGGCGGTGCGGGTGGCCTCGGCATCGGAGGCAATCGCGTAGAGGGTCTGCGGATGATCCGGTATCGTCACCTGCTGGCGCACCTTCGGGTTCTGGCTGACGGGAATTCCGCTGAAATGATCCTGGATCATCTGCTCGATCGCGGCGGGATCGAAATCGCCGACGGCGACCACCGCCATCAGCTCGGGGCGATACCACTCGTTGTAGAACCGCCGGAGCGTCTCATGTTTGAACGTATCAAGCACCGCCTTCTGCCCTATCGGAAGCCGGTTCGCGTAGATCGAGTTGTAGTAGAGCACTGGAAACGTCTTATCGCGCAGCCGTGAATCCGCGCCGCGCCCAAGCCGCCACTCCTCAATCACCACGCCCCGCTCCTTGTCGATCTCATCATCCTCGAACGAGAGATTGTGCGCCCAGTCCTCAAGGACCTGAATCCCCTTATCCAGCGTTCTGGCGTTGTCGGTCGGAAGCTGGAGCATGTAGACCGTCTGGTCAAAACTGGTGTACGCGTTCAGATCGGCCCCGAAGCGCATGCCGGTCGATTCCAGAAAATCGACGATCTCGTGCTTCCTGAAATTCTTCGTCCCGTTGAACGCCATATGCTCCACGAAATGCGCCAGCCCCTGCTGTTCGGGGGTTTCCAGCACCGAACCCGCCTTTACGATCAACTGCAACTCCGCGCGGTCCTCGGGCTTCGCGTTCTTCCTGATGAAATAGGTCAGCCCGTTCTTCAGCTTCCCCGTCCGCACGGCGGGATCGAACGGCAGCCGATCCTGCGGCGATATCTCCTTCCCCGGCGGCTGCGCGATTGCGGCCATCGAGGCGGCCAGCAGAATGAACGTGAGGATGATCAAGCGCCCGAGCGCCCCTGCAATATGCTTCATGGCGAGATTGGTTGAATGGGATGCAGCCGGCGGCGA